>JAUUVJ010000313.1 GCA_030589605.1 Candidatus Hodarchaeota archaeon
AGCAAATCTTTCTCTCAATAAGCGAATTAATGCAGGTGTTCCACCGCAGCCCGTACCTCCTCCGAACGAAGTAAAGATGCAGAACCCACTTATCCCTTCATAACCTAACCCTTGTAGCTGATTTAAAATTATGTCTTGAGAATTCATCACTGCTTCATATCCAGCAGAAAATTTTCCTCCTACTCCTATTTCAGCATCTGAATAGAGCAATGTTCTCTTTTTTGATATTGAGTATTTTTTCCGTGCTTTTAAAAGATCACCACGGTCAGTATTCATGACTAAATATTCTCGTATTCTTGGAGGAAGTTCACCTTTCTTTGATTTAGCTAAATAACTTCCTACAAGATTGCTGCCACACTCGCCAATGCCTATTGCAAATATTTCAGATTCTTGACCTGTTAAACTATCTGACATGATCATTAACCTCTTTAAATTATTTCAATTCAACACCAGACTTCAATTCAATAAACATTCTCATAACTAATGAGAGATATTCACGAATTACTTTGTTCCGAGGATATGTCTCTTTTATTTTCTTGGAAATCTCCTTATTCTGTCGGACATTCTCCTCTCTGCTATTTGTAGGAGTATATCGTGGTCGAAACATACGAATCGCGCTGTGCCAGTGGTTTAGTTGAATTGATACTTTTTTCCATTCCTCCCGTTTTTCGTCTATCTTTGGTAAAAGCTCCAAAATGAATCTGAGGTCATGTGAGCTTAAAAATTCATCTCGCAAGTTTATTAATCCTGATAAGGGAAAAATATCCTTTGATGCTTCATCTATATATCTCTTAAATAATTCTTGGATATTTGAGTAATATTCCAGATTTCCTAGCTCTGCCTGGATACTCGCATTTCTTTTCTTCTCAATCATTTTTACAATATCTATAACTGTATTTCGAACTTGCCCAAGTTCAATAATTGCTTGTGTTAAATGCCCAATATGATCTGTTGTAGCAATTTCTTGAAATTTACTTAAGTATGCTAAATCTATACGTTCATCTTGACGAAGATCAATCTGATAGTGGTTAAACAGATATTCTACGCTATCCTGTAATTCTTTGATATATTGTTCTCCCATGCCTCTAATCTCCTCTGAGGCCTTAGAATCAGATTGTAACCGATCTATTTCCACAAAAACTTCTGTAATCTCTTTTAATTGTACATCTTCTTGATCTTTCACAATAACTTGACTAAAAATTTCTATATACTTTCCGACATGGCCAATAATATTTATTCCTACTTCTTTCAGATCATTGACATTCTTTAGAACTTTACGTGATTCTTGAACTGCTTGAGCAAAGAGGAGGGCTAAAATTTCTGTATCATACAAGAAAATTAACTGTCTAAATTTATGGGCTAATCGTTCATGGGAAGACTCTTCAGTATCAAAATCGGCTATAGTTCTCTCAGCACTAAATACAACAGGATCAACTGGTGCAATCTCATTAATACGAGGTAAACTTACTCTTAACCAATTGTATAGATTCCTATGGAGCGTAGCTACTGAATCTTTCGCCATTTGTAAGCTTTCTAAACTATAACTCTCAAAAACATTCACTAATCGTACAATATCTTTATGAGTCTTGATTACATTCATTTTTTCTTCCATCAAAGTTAATGGTTTTTCAAAAAACATTGCATATTGATTAGGAAGTTTTGAATAATCTTGAATATGAGAATATATCTCACGTTCCATTTGTTCCGCTAAAGCGGAGATTTTTCGATCAATGTGTGATTTTAATTGCCAGAATTCAGTCAGTGCTTCAGAATAATCTAGTTCATCAAGCTCTTTGCCGATTGGATAAGCTACACTACTTTTTGTAGACTTAAAAAGATGATATAATCTTTTATCTACTCCATCAAGACTTTCTATCTGTTTTTTTAACTCAATAAGAATCTCGTTTTTATTTTCCTCTATTGTTTCAAGAAAAGAACTATATTCTTTTACTACTCCTTCCAGATTTCCAGATTCAGAGAATTCATCGATTTCTTTCACAATTTGATTTCTTCGTTCTCTTAAATCAAAGCGAGTTTCTATTGGAAGTAGAGGAAATGGAATTGTTTTAAGATTCTCACGAATTCGAGATGTTATTTTATATTTCCATACGGGTATTTGTTCAAATTCTTCAAGTAATTCCTGAGTGCTTGATTTAGAAGAAGCGATGATATCTTCACGTACAGATCTTAAATCATCTAATACAAGGGTTGGTACATGGGATTTCAATTTAGGGGGAATTGTTTCGAGACTTGTTAAAAGACTTAAAATTGGATGAATTTCAATATCAATTGCATTCCATAATTCTGATCTAATAGTTGCGTTTAATCTTGCAAGGTCTTCAATTTCATGAACTAAATCTTTGATTTCCTTTTCTTCTACAATTTCACTCCTTCTCTGGAGCTCAATTTGTTCTTTCAATTCATCTGATAAAATATTTCGTAGACTTTCTCGTGAGTCGTAAAGATTTAAGATATTTTGTCTTAAGCTCCGCTGAGAAGGTTTGGAAAAGTAAGCAATTAAGCGTGTTTCCCAATCTTTTATCTCATGAGCTTTTGTTACTAATTCACTTGGATTAAGTGCCTCAAAATCACGTACAACTGGAATTTGGGGTCCATCTCGAATATTAATTGCTTCTTGAATATGTGGATTTTCTAACATTCTAAAAAAATAATTTTGGCAACTTTCCGCTAATTGGGTTTTTAACGCCTGGAATTGTTTTACAAGAATAACCCAATCACTAAGGTCTTTTATTTCTTCAGATTCTTTTTCAACTTTATTCAATTCCTGTATAAAATCAGGAGGAGTTGGTATTTTCATAGCACCAATAGTTTTTGCTGCATTCTTCAGTTCAGCTGTGCTAACAATTTTTTTTACCGAAATAATTTGTTGTTGATGCCAAGAACGTATTTTCTCAATATCTTGTATATATCTTGAAATACTTGATGTTGATATATCAATTTCAGGAGCGGGAGATAATGATGTTTCTGATTCTCCTTTACTAATGATTTGCATTATTCGACCTATTTGATCTTCCGTCTCCGTTTTAAGAGAAATTTCGTAAGTTCTGAGAGCATTAATAAATTCTTGATTAAATCCATTTAAACTCTTTTCCATCTCAATTAATCTTTCAACAGAAGTAACTGATTCTGCTTCGAGTTTTATTTTCTGTATTTGGTCGTTTAATTCATCGGTTCTGTCATCAAGGTTTATTCCTATTGATTTAACTGTATCAAAATGCTGTTGCAACTCCGAAGCCATTTGAACAATTGCTACTTGGATTTTTCCCTCAGTTCCTTTACGACGTTGCTTCAAGTATCCATTTTCTGTTTCCAATGAATCATATAACTCAAGAAGATCAGAGATCATCATCACATGAATACTCGTTTTTGTTGTTTTTGAAGTAATTCTGACCTTTTCTTCATCAAAATTTACAAATTTTGAATATAGATCGATGATTTCCCTATTAAAAAGAAAAATGGAGATGGCCTTTCCTTTTAACACTTCTGAGATTTGATTATAAGCTGTATGGACATTTGTTGAGAATTTTATAATTTGTGAAAGATCGAAACTTGGAATTTGGAGTTTTCGGATAGTTTCAGTCTCTTGAGGCAAAAACTTTGCGATTTCTTTAATATGATTTGCCAAATCAAAGTAAAATTTCCGATAACCAACCAAAAGCGTGTTAAGAAGATCTTCTGATAATTTGTTGTATTTTGCTTTACTTTGAGTTAAATTCTTGTTGATTCCTCTTTTCTTAAGAAACCCTGCTGATTTTGAATTTTTGTCTAGTTTTTCAATTTCTAGTACTAATTTTTGGGCTTCATTCAAAGTGGGTATAATTTGTACAGTTGGATCGAGGGATCTTAACTCAGTTGCCAAATCCCTAATTTTATGAAGAATTTCTTTGGAGACAAGAAGCTCTCCTGTTTCCTTTTTTGATGCCATTATAATCCAATCTCTATTTTGTGATGACTGGTAATCTCTACTCATTTTCTCTTACTTAGAGGTTTCTGTTATATAATATTTGATTGTAAAAGGTTTTCTATTTTAAAGTGTACTGAAATAAAAATCACATGTATATTAATACATAGATGATTTGATCATTATGTTTTGTAGCTTTTCTTCAAGATTATATATAAATGAATATATTTTCAACACACCATGTATATATTGTCTTTTATCTTTTAGTGATTTTGGGAGCAAATAACAAATGCTCTTATCCATTCTACAAATGAAATGGTTATTCAAATATTTTTAATCCTATAATTTGAGGTTACTGTAAGATGATTAAAGTATTGCTAATTTCAATTGGTAATGAACTTCTAAACGGGAAAACAATAAATACAAATGCTACTTTTTTAGGAAAAAAACTCACAAAATTGGGGTTCAAAATTGAAAAAATCTTAACTCTTCCCGATGACGGTTCTATAGTTTCATCTGAAATCTTTCAAGCGACATCTACGTCTGATTTCAATATAATTTTGATTACTGGAGGATTAGGCCCAACTTGGGACGACTCAACATCCCTTTTTCTAGCAAATGCGTTTTCAATTGAGACAACACTCAATTCTAGGGCTTTAGAAATAGTAAAAAGGCGCTATCAAGAGTTATTTGAAAACCAACTGGTAATTTCACCTGAACTAAACCCTGCTCGTAAAAAAATGGCAATTTTACCTGTTGGGGCAGATCCTATTGAAAATCCAGTAGGAACAGCGCCAGGGATCTTCTACAATCACAGATCTTCTAATACGCTGATTTATTGTCTTCCAGGTGTTCCTCGAGAAATGAAAGAAATGTACAATATTATTGAATCTAGCCTAATTATGTTAATTGATAACTCCAATACTGGATACTATGAACTAGAATATGTTACTTCATTTTCAGATGAATCTTTATTGGCTCCTTACTTGGAAAAAGTCCAGAAGAAATATGATGTATGGATAAAATCTCTACCTGAAACCTATCAAGAAAAGAAAAACATCAAACTAGTTATTTCTAAGTTATCTGATTCAAAAGATAACGCAGCAAAAAATGTTAAGGCAGCAAAAGAGTATCTTCTAAAAATAACCTCTTCTGAATAGACTTGAATATACCATTCCTAGGTGTAGAACAGTTAAATTCAAGTATATCATTGTCAATTACCACTTTATTCAGTGGCTTATACAAATATGAAATACAACCTTCAGATACTATAATCTAGAATGAAGATCTTCATTGTAGAGGAAGTTTAAATATAGCATGTTTAACGTTTTTATGTTTATAATAAAGGAAAAACTTTAGAATTTAAAAAAGTATAAATGATTGAAAGATACAGTTATCTGGTTATCACAAACGCTATCAAATCTAATCATTTGCATTTACATGAGGTCATCAACTAGCCCGTTACCGTTGCTAGCCTCCATCGTGTCGGATGTAACCCTACATCCTCTATCCCGTCAGCTTTAGTA
>JAUUVJ010000317.1 GCA_030589605.1 Candidatus Hodarchaeota archaeon
AATTTAGGACTCAATCCTCTGAATGATGAAGTCCTAATAATTTTCAACAATATGTAGGAAAAATAGTAAAAGCAATATTAGAGCTTGAATCGATTTATCTCAGTAACGAGAGTCTCACTCAATCTATCTAAATCCTGTGCTGAAGAAGTTAATTGCGTCATAGCAGCCGTTTGTTCTTCACATGCGGCTGAAACTTCTTCACTGCTTGCAGAAAATTCTTCAGATTGAGCAGCAAAATTCTGAAACGTCTCTTGAGTTTTACTAACAGATTCTCTTATATCCTCAGTGATAGCAATAGTTAAGAGAGAAATATCTTTGCTATTATTTTGAGTTTCTTCCGCTAATCGTCGAACATTATCCGCAACTACTGCAAATCCCCGGCCATATTCTCCTGCACGAGCAGCGTCGATTGCTGCGTTTAAAGCTAATATATTTGTCTGAGACGCAATATCACTTATTGTCTTGGAAGTATTTTCAATTGAAACTAAAGTCGTATCGATTGTTGAGCTCATAGAATCTAATTCGGTGAATCCTTGAGTTGCTAATTGTGATATTTCAGAGGCTCCACGCGAAACTTGAGTTATTGTAGTAGAAATTTCTTTACTAAGAGAATTAACCTCAACGCTCAACGCTGCTAAAGCGCTTGAGGATTTATCTACTTTAAATGATGAGTTTTTAACAATAGAGAGAACTTCTCGTAAATTCAGTATCGCCGTTATGTAAGAAGATTGTAATTTCCCTATTTCATCTTTTACTGAAGATGATGAAGGACTATCAGGTAATTGGGTTAGGTCATTATCTGCCATCCTATCTGCAATTTTCGTTAGATTATTCAAAGGATTAATAATCAATTTACTAAATAAAAATGCTAAACAAATAGCGAGAACTATAGAAAAACTAATAGTAACACCATTACGAGTCATTGCTTCAAGATAACGTGATCGTAAACTGGCCTTATCATCTTCCCCTTCCAATAGTGGTTGCATATAGTTAAATAATCCTGCTGTTCCTGTTGTTGTCACTATCATTATAAGACCTGAAGGTACTAGTCCAACAAGTAGCATAGTAATAAGAAGTTTAGTTTTTATCCCACGATTCCTGTAAATATTTTTAATTTGAGGCATAAGAGTATCCCTTTCCAGTAATTATTCTCTTTCTTGAGCGAAATAACTTTTTTGATTAGAATCACAATGATACAGGTGTATATGAGTTTATAAACATATTAAAATAAGTCACATATTATATTTTTCTCAAAAATTCTATAGAATTCTTATTTTAGTGATTAGACACTAGAAAAACCTTTATAAGAAATTTAGTATAATCATAGTCCAAATATCATTATACCTTGAATTCAGCACTAAGATGATAAACATTCGTTCTTCATAAAGGAAAATTTAGATAATATTAATGATATTCTTTATAAATAGTTCATATTCTCATATCTAAATAATCTGATTTTAAAGGTGCTACTTATTAGATTATTGTTCCAAAGGATGTTTGATCTATTATGACTGGAAAATCTATAATTGAAAAGCTTATTAGTGACCATACTAGAGAAGAGGTTTCACCTGGAAACATAGTATGGTTAGATATTGATGTACGAAGTGCACGAGATTTTGGAGGTGCAAATGTTGTAAAGAATCTCCAAAAACATTATCCAAATGAAAATCAAGTTGCAGACCCAGAAAAAACGTTTTTCACGTTTGATTGTGTCGTACCAGCAAATAATATTGGATATGCTGAAAATCAACAGATTGCTAGAGTGTTTGCGCGTGAGAATCTTTCTCGAGAACACCTCTTTGATGTTGATGCTGGGATCGGATCACATGTTATGATTGAGAAAGGTATCGCGATTCCTGGAAGTACAGTTATAGGTACAGATTCTCATTTAAATATTTTAGGATGTATCGGAGCGTTTGGTCAGGGTATGGGTGATCAGGACATTGCATTCGCATTTAAAACTGGAAAAACATGGTTTGAAGTACCTGAATCAATGACCATTACATTAAATGGTAAACCAGCTTCCAATTCATCTGCTAAAGATATAACTTTAGGTGTATTAGAACAAATTGGTTCAAAGGGAGCTTTAGGAAAATCTATTGAGTTTTCTGGAAATACTGTTGAGAATCTTGATTTAGCGGGAAGGATAACACTTGCTTCGATGGTTACAGAGATGGGAGGAATTATTGGTCTTATAGTACCGAATGACCCCATTATTGAATATTGCAAACAACGAAGTGGGAAAGATTTTCCAATTCATACTGCGGATAAGGATGCGAATTATGTTGAACATCTCGAATTTGATTTCGAAAATCTTGAACCTCGTATTGCATTACCTCCTTCTCCTGAAAATGTAAAACCAGTAGCAGAGGTTACTGGTACTAAAGTTGATTCTGTTGTGATCGCTTCTTGTACAAATGGACGATATGAAGATTTTGCAATTGTAGCGAAGATGCTCAAGGGAAAGAAGGTTCATCAAGATTGCATGATGAAAATTGTGCCATCTACCAAAGAGGTTTATGGTCAATTACTAAATAATGGACTAATCTCAATTTTCTATGAAGCAGGAGCAATTATATCTAACCCTGGTTGTGGTGGATGTGCTTCAGGCCAAATTGGTATGACTGGAGAAGGTGAAGTCCAAATTTCAACAGGGAATAGAAATTTTGCTGGAAAACAAGGAAAAGGAGATAATTATCTAGCAAGTCCTGCTACAGCAACAGCTTCAGCATTAAAAGGAGAAATATGTGTACCTGAATTCTGAGGTGATAATATGGCAAAACAAACCATTCTTAAAGGAAGAGTTATTGTAATCAAAGATAAAAACGGTCAAGCAATTGATGATATCGATACAGATATGATTTTTCATAATCGTCATCTACATATAACAGAGATAAATGAAATGGGACAATTTGCATTTGGAAATCTTGAAGGATGGACAGATTTTTCCAAAAGAGTAAAATCAAGTGACATTTTAGTTGTAGGAAAGAATTTTGGAGCGGGTTCCAGTCGTCAACAAGCTGTTGACTGTTTTAGTGCCTTAGGAATTATAGCTATCATCGGTGAATCGTTTGGTGCGATATATAAACGAAATGCTATCAACTCTGGATTACCTCTTATGATAGCTGATTCAATTATGAGTGATGATCTTGAAATAGATGATCAGATTGAAGTGAACCTTGAAACAGGAGAGATAGTCAATAGTTCTAAGAACAAACCTCTTAAGCCTGGTAGTCCTTTATCAAAAGTTCAACTAGATATTTATCAAGCAGGATCAATGTTTGAATATGGAAAAACACTGTAATAGCTTACTACAAATAATTTCAAATACAGATTATTGAGGATTTTCTATTTTTACATGCTTTTCGCATATCCACATAATCTTCTAATTATTCTTCAAAATTCAAAGAATTAATATCTATTTTTTTCATTTTCTTTAAGTTTTTATGAGTAAATTCCTTGTTTGTTCTTGAATAGACTAGATAAATTGAGCCTAAAAGACTACTTTAATATTGTAATAGACGGAACTCATGATATTAAACAATACAAATGTTTTTCTCTTTAACAATAGTTCATAGTTGTCTATTGGCATTATCTTCAATTCATTGATCTCTTATTTTGATTTAGATCTTGCGAAATTCGAAACTTAAGATTTTTAAGAAACAGTTAACAATTGTTACCTGAACTTCGACATTCTGAAAATAAAACAGTAAACTAATTAGCCTTTTAATGTTTTCTTAACTATTTAATATAAAAAATATAAAATAATTAAAAAATGGAAAAATTTAAAATTCTAATTTTTTGTTAGCGTCAATATCCTTGTTTTATTTTAAAAAAGGGTGTTCATCATGGCAAATGAAATAATAATGTTAATTCACGCAACAATGGGATCAGGAGCTATCCTAGCTTCGACTTGGCTCTTAATTGAGCTATTTCATGCGAAAGATAGTAACATTCAGAGAATTAAAATCGCCAGTATAATCACTAACGTCTTTGTATGGCTTTCCTATATCCTAGGTGGATGGTATTATGTATATGAGTATAGTACCGTCGATAAGTACATCATTAAAGGTAGTACAGAACTAGGTTTTACTGGTAGCCTTTGGGAGTTTGCACACGGATTCTTCACTGAAAGTAAGGAACATTTCTTCTTTCTTGGAATTGTTATTGCGTTATACGTGTTATTACTAGCATATCGAACCTCATTCGTCACAGATAAGAAATCACGACAGACAATGATGGTTTTAGTAGCTATTCTATTGGTTGGAGGCCTTGTTTTAGAAGGTTTTGGCGCTATTATGGCAATGGGAGTAAGATTAGGTATGGTACCAGGTTAAGGTGAAAAATATGAGTGAAACAGTAAATATGGATAAGATGAATTTCGGCTTTGGTATTTCTCTCGCTATTATTGCGATTGTAAATGCATTATTAACTCTTGGAAAGGAATTAGTTCCTGGTATTAAGGATATGGCAACAACAGTTGGGAGTTTAATTGGAATCAATCATCATTGGGTGGGTCACGGTATCATAATCCTCCTATTGTTCGTTATCCTCGGTTTTGTTTTTTCCCAGGCAACTATCAGTAACTTTTTCATTGAAAAGTTCGGTTTTGACCAAATTCGACTGCTTATCTTCATTATGATATGCACGATAATTGGAATAGGACTTATTGGTGGTTATTTCTTCATGCATACCTTTATAGGGTAGATGGAAGGCCCCAATCATTTTTTCTTTTTTTTATTTTATAAAAAAGCTACTTTCCCTGAACAGCTTCTAGGAATTCTAAAATTAATTTTTTAGGATTTTCAGTTTTTTCTAATACGGTTGAAACCACGATGATATCTGAACCAGCTTTTGTAAGACCAATCACTTGTTCTTTTGTTTGAATTCCACCTCCAGTAAGTAAAAGAGCATTTCGGTCTTGTACAAATTCTTTCGATTTTTTTACTAATTCTAGCCTTTTTGCAATTGAATTCCCAAAATTACCTGATCCTGCTTCTAGATATAATCCCCACCAATACTTTCGCCAATTGGTGGAAAGTTCTTCAAAAGCTTCATCATCAGATAATTCTTTAGCTCTCACACGCACACCGACACTTGAAAAAGGTGCTAATACTAGATAACCATATTTACGATCTATCGGCCATTTTTTTCCTAGAAACCACAAACATTTCCAGTACCACTTTGCTACCCAATGATATTTTTTACCTAACTTTACTAGAACCTTTATACGAAAACGATTGCAGTTTAACAGTGTTGGCATTTGAATATAATCGGCAAATTTAGAAATCTGGAAAGGATGTCCTGGAAAAATCACAACAGGGGGTAAAGATAAATTTAAATTCTTCAATCTTTTTAAATATCGATGTACTCCCCGGTAGACTTCTTTAGAATCCCCTACCCATATTTCTAAAAGTAA
>JAUUVJ010000037.1 GCA_030589605.1 Candidatus Hodarchaeota archaeon
ATGGATTTGTCATGAATGGTCTTCTCTGGAGACAATGTGAATTTTAATTTGAACCCCACTGATATTCGACTTCGGTAAATAAGAGCCAAAGAGTTTATAAAATTGTTGGGTGATGGATTAGATGGTTAATACAATGACCCAAGAACAAAACTTGATAAATCAAAAATCTAAGAAATTAGATTCAGTAGCACCAGCAATCCCCAACCCCCACAATGAGATCAAAGCAATTTTTTCTCCACCAACAGAATTACCAATCGCTTGCCTTGAGGTTAATGAACGGTATAATGTGGGTATAAAGGCCAATGTCGATGGGACAAACACGTATCATAACAACGCATTTGCAAAAAATATCATTGATGAAAACATGAAAATTGAAGAGGCAAATAGAGAAAAAATGAGAACGATTGATTATGCGATGAATGCTATTTTTGCTGTAGCTGCGATAATTGAAATCATCCTGTATGTCCTTTTACCTCCCGTAGGGGTAACTATTGGACTTGGATGGAGACTACTCGGGATGGGTATTAAACAGGGAGTTAAGAGTTTTCTAAAAAAGTGGGCATTTATGCAAATAATCAAGATGAGTTTCCTATCACTAAATGTATTAGATCCTACAGGTGAACTATCAGGTGCACTCTCGGTCATGTTCGATTGGACTGATGGTAAAGTATCTTTTGTGATTGACATGTTCTCGCAACTGGTAGACATGCCCATCGAATGGGTGACCCAAGGTAGGGCGGAAAAGAGTATATCTATCCTGGGACCTCTCTTACTAGGAGGCTATATGCTGACTTTAGATATCCAAGGCACTATGCCTAGATTGCTTACTTATAACCACATGAATGAATTCTATCCAGGTGTTATGGACTGGCGACATATCATGTTTGAAAAATACGAGATTGCTCTCCTTAGTGGACAAAATTATAATTGGGCGAATTATTATACAGATGTAAGTCAAGGCACAGGTAGGTGGCCATTTTCAGAGTAAAGATCTAGTTGGTAAGTAAAAAGTAATGGATAGTAGCTACATACTTAGGTATTTATAAGGGTTAATTAATATAATAGGTGATTAATATGCAAAAACAAGATTTAAACACATCATCTGAATTAACGAAACAAAATAAAATCATTATTTCATTTATAATTGCTCTTCTTCCTGTCATTGTTTGGTTGATAGTATGGTACAGTATTAGTATGAACACTCCAGACGCAGACCCCTCTGGATTACAACGATTAGAAGAATTAACACTTCAAATAGCGGTCAGTGGTATGTTGTTTATACCAACCTTTCGTGGTACATATTCATTTTTAAACAGAACACGATGAATTTTCTCTTCTCGTGTGAGGTTTTCACTAATGAATCAAAATGAAGGTATTGAACCCTTGTGGAACACAACAATTAAAAGAAGGGAATATCATTGGAAAAATCCTGTAGTCAGACATCAAGAGAAGGAGTTACTTCAATGTGTATGTGGTTATACAGTTGAAAATCAAGAAATGGATTTGTCCTCCCATGTATGTCCACTTGCAGATACTATTTCTTTTCTCAAGGCTAATTCCGATTCTTTTGGAGGTATCCTTTTTGAAACGTTTGTTACATTATTTCGCCGATCTAGACCAATTTTTACGATGACCTCACGTGACGATCAGCCAATTCGTGACTCTCACGAAAATATGCGGTTTATTTATGACTTATTTATAGAGTTTGTAGTTTGGGTGACTAAACCCCCGTTCGAAAGAAGACATGAAACAAATCATCGACCCTTGAGAGACCTGTTTCATATATTTTTATCAGCTGAATATGTCCAAATCACCCAGCTTGAACCTATTATTTTTACCTTATCGACTTACTACGAAGATAATTATATATTGGATATATGGGAAAATATCACGAGCAATAAAGGAGAGATATATTATCCACCACTTGGAGTTTACTATGACGATTCTTGGTCCTCCTTTGAGGAGGAAACTGGATTTACACCTGAAAAGAGAAGAGCTTTTGAGATAGTCACACTCAGGCAAATTGCAAGATTATGGAAAGAACTGTGGGACGACGAATGGACTGAGTTATTGAACTCGAACCAAAGTCGAATGAAGACATTAGATATGTCTAACCCCTTATTAACACGCGATTTATTATTCAATAATTTCTTGTATTGGATAATATCTGTACCTCTTGATAAATTGAATTCTCACATTGTATGGAATATGTTTTCGTATTGGATGATCGACCGAGGAGAAATAAAATCTCGGAAAAATTTTTTTTCTTTTTTATGTCATACAGATACCCTCAAATTACGTAAAGTGAAATGGACAGAGGATATGGTTACCTGCCCAGAGGGTATGGTTGACGATCCAATGGATAATGTTGACTACCAAGGGCCTTGGTTTGACCCCGCAGACGATTTTGTTCTTTACGTAGCTCAACAAGGGCATTGGTACTGTGACGACTGTAGAAACGGAGACTGGGGGTTTATAAATGATGAAGTTAATTCTCTAATGGAAGAATGGGGTCACCCCAAGTCAGTCAGACCTCATACTGATTTTAAGAAAAACATACATGAGAGAGAGTCAAAACGCCTTGACGTAATAATCCAAAATTACGTTTATGATTTTTTTGAGGTTTGTCAACAATTCATCTGGGAACTTAAAGAACAATTAGGTCACCAACCTACCGTTGAAGAGGTTTGTTTTCCAGTCGATGATATGTTTTTCGTTGATATAAATTTTAAACAATGGTTAATACATGGTGTTCAGACGATTGAAGACCTCATTCGGGTAACATTTAAGACTGATAATTCAGATAAGGGATGAATTCATTCCTAAGTTTTTGGTGAAATATTTAAACCAATTTACACCTGATTGTTAATTACTTCTGTTCTTTATGAATAGTTCTCTCTTTAAAGCATTTTATTTCGATAATAGGTCTTTTATTTATCCTTGTTTCTATCTGTATTAATCATTTTAATCACGATCTCATAATTTTAAACTAATATCTATTTTTAAACTCCCGATTATCATATAAAATAAAAAATTTTTAATTATAAATCCTACTGATTCAGAACTTACTTCAAGAATAAGTATGATTTTCTTCTCAATTTTTGTAAATGGAATTTGTTCTAATTAAAATCTTTATTATAAAAAATTGTATAAAAATGTATGTATAAACGATACCTTCAAGAAATCAGTACAAAGTTTCAAAATATCATTTATTTTTAACGTTTCTTACTCACCTGTTATTCTTATGAGGAATTAGTAAATGAATGGCCAAACTTTGATTCAAAAAATTCTGGCGTCTGCTTCAGGAAAGGAAAATGAGGGAGTAGCTGAAAATGAGATTGTATTTGTTTCTCCTCACATGATTTTATCTCATGATAATTCAGCAGCTATTTCTAAAACCTTTTATAAAATCACAGGCCCTAATGGGAAGGTATGGGATCCGAATCGGATCTTTATTGCATTAGATCATGCAGTTCCCGCGCCTAATGCTGTCCAAGCAGACAACCAAAAACTGGTTAGAAAATTTGTCCAAGATCAGGGGATAAAAAATTTCTATGATGGAGGAACAGGTATTTGCCATCAGGTACTTCCTGAAAAAGGGCATGTACCACCCAATATTGTTATCCTAGGCTCTGATTCACATACCACAACACATGGAGCTTTTGGAGCGGCAGGTATTCCTATCGGAAGGACAGAAACAGCCTCGGTATGGGCAATTGGACAAACGTGGTTAAAAGTTCCGGAAAGTTTTAAAATCACTCTTGATGGAGATCTTCCTAAAAATGTTTATTCAAAGGACATTATTTTAGAAATTATACGTCAAATCTCTGCTGCAGGAGCTACCTACAAATCTATTGAATTTTATGGGTCAGCTGTTGCTAAAATGTCCATGAGTGAACGAATGACATTAAGCAATTTATCCGCTGAGATGGGAGCAAAAGCGGGTATTTTTCCTGTCGATAATGTAACTGATAAATGGAATAAACAATTTGGATTCAAGTATGATCGTATTTCTGCTGATGAGGATGCGATATACGAAAAGACAATAAACTTAGATATCTCCAACCTAACACCTCGTGTTGCAAGACCTCATAAAGTTGATAATGTTGTTCCAGTTAGTGACTTACCAAAGACTTCAATTGATGTAGCTCTTATTGGAACATGCACTAATGGTAGATTAGATGATTTAAAAATAGCAGCTGAGATTTTAAAAGAAAAAACAATCCATCCAAAAGTTCGGATGTTTGTATATCCTGCATCAAGAGAAGTATTGCTTCAAGCGACAAAATTGGGTATCCTTGAGAACTTTATTAAAGCAGGAGCTCAAATTAATGTACCAGCCTGCGGCCCATTCCTCGGTGCTTATTGTTGTTGTATTTCGGGTGGTGAAAAAGCTATTTCATCAGCTAATAGAAATTTTAAAGGAAGAATGGGAAGTAAAGAAGATACTGGCATCTTTTTAGCGAGTCCTGCAACTGTAGCTAAATCAGCTCTTGCTGGTTTCATAACATCGGAGGATGTATAACAATGAAACTTACTAGTAACAAATTATGGATTTTTCAAGATGATGATATCAATACAGATGTAATCTTTCCAGGCCGTTATACTTATGATCCACTTACTCCTGAACAGATGGCTACACATGCAATGGAGGATTATAACCCCAATTTTGCTAAAGAAGTCTCCGAGGGAGACATTATAATTGCCGGTAATAATTTCGGTGCAGGTTCCAGTCGTGAACAAGCAGTTACTTGTCTTAAAGCAGCTGGAGTTAGCTGTATAATTGCGAAATCTTTTGCTCGAATTTATTATCGTAATGCAATCAATGAAGCATTACCTTTAGTCATCTCTCCAGAATGTTCAAATCTTATCCTAAATAAGAAAGATGAATATCAAAATGAACAAATAACAGTTGACTTTGATAATGGCCTAATTAAAACGAAAGATTCTGAGTTTAAATTTCCTAAATTAGATGAACAGGCACTAAAAATCTTTCAAGCAGGTGGATTAGTAAATTATACCAAAGAACGGTTGAAAGAAAAAATCTAGATTTTTAAGAAGATACATTCACCCTATTCACTTTTTTTTACAGTTAAACTTCTTTTTATTCCTTTTTTTCATTGAGCTAAATTTTTGAATGATTATTTTCTCTTTCTTTCCAAACTAGTATTAAGAAGGTACCTTCTTGCCCCTCGATAGGAAAAAGATTGATGCTTTATTGGTAGAAATAAAACTTATAGAGGATAGAGAATTAAAAGAAAAAAAGCAAATTCTTCATCAAACGATGCAAAAAACTACTCACTTAGATACAACTATTAAAAAAAGATATCTCCTTCCTACAGAAAAGCAAATGTATTTTTTACTAAGTCATCATTACAAATTGACAATGCTTTCAATCGATGAACCAGCAACAGCTATAGAAATCTGGATAAAAGGAATATTACCTTTATTACTCCAGCGTCATGGAATTGAATTCGATGAATGGGAGCGGATATGTAATATTGGTGATGTAGATCCTTTACTTGAAGAAGAGCAAAAAAAAAGCTGGTCATATTTTTTCAAAAATACTATAAAAAAAGGACAGATAGATCATGAAATATTGATTTTGATCAATGAGGGGAAAAAACGAGTAAAGAAAATGCGAGAGGAATTATAAAAACGCTCGACCTGTTCTTAACCAACCAGCCCAATCAGTTCTATTGTTTTTTAAGGCCATAAGAGCTGCTGATTCCCAATCATAAGATACAGCAATGTTTTCTACATCAATCTTACCATTTTTTCTAGCGATAACACAATATCGGGCATGAGGAGATCCTGTTTCCATTATATGAGGATATGGATTGTCATCATAATATGCAGGTAATCCTACACTTCCAGGATTAATGATAAATTTTCCATCAACCAGATATATCGTATGTGGTAGATGACTATGGACACATAGAATTATTTTCTGTTTTATATCCTTTAATTCTTGTAATAACTTGAAAGGGTTTTTTATAGTAACAGCTTCTCTTGTAACTTCCTCGATCAAATATTTGTCATCCTTCGTTGGTGAGGCATGGCAAAGAAAGAAATCCTGATAAATACTAGTCATTTGTAAACTCTCTATCCATGATAAATGTTCAGGTTTGAGATTTCCTAAAACAAATTCAAGAATAGGATTATCTTCATGTGTTTCCAATAGAAGTCTGTCTTCATTACCTTTAACACTTGGAATATTATTCTCTATTAACAGCTGGACTGTTCCTATAGGATCGAGGGGGCCATACAAGCTATCTCCCACATCTACTATCTTTTTTACTCCCCGTTTCTTTATATCTATCAATACAGCTTCTAAAGCTAATCTGTTGCCATGAATATCTGATAGGACAGCAATTTGATTTTCCTCCTTGTATTGTTGAAGCATTTTTTTATAAACATCCGATATTTTTCATTAAAAAATCAAAAACTCTACAGAAGAAAAATGTAAAATTGTGAGGTTAGTTAATTATATACTATTGATAGGAATCGTAATACGAAATATCGTTTCAGAACCAGGTTCTAGGCCTATTTTCCAACCATGGGCATGAATTATTTTTTGTATGATAGTTAATCCGATTCCTTTCCCACTTTGTTTTGTTGTAAAATCCTTTTGAAATATTAAATGTCGAACTTCCAGCGGTATTTGCTCTCCATCATTCCTAATGTGTATTCTAATTTCACTTTCAGAAAGATTACTTCCTACTTGTATATTTTTGGGTTTTCCATGAACCACAGCATTTTCAAAAAGATTTTTAAAGACTTGATAAAGCTTTTCATGGTCAGCAGAAACGATGGGGAGTTTATCCACACAGGTAAAGTTAATTTCAGCAGGAATTACAACACTAGCTACTTCCTTCACTAAGGTAGTGAGATCAGTATGTTCTGTTTTCCCAATTATTAAACCCGCATCAGCTAGTTCAATGGAACGGTTTAATAGAGCACTTATTTGTTGAACGTGATCTCTAATATTATTAACATTTATAGGAGAATACGCTTTTTCTGTATCCATTAGCTCGGTTACACCCACTATTACGGCTATTTCACTACGCAAATCATGCGATAGAGAATGTGCGAATTCACTTAATTCCTGTTTTTGTGCAAGTAATTCTTCATTTTTTTCATACATCGTATGGCTTAATCTCTCTCCGACAAGGAATTGCTTATATAATCCATAAATTAAGAAAAGGCCTGCAATGAAAAAGATAGGGGGATAAATCTTATCAATGAACTCATATATACTACGAGGATAAATGTTCACTTGGAGAATTTCAATGAAAAGTTCATCGAATATCTCATTGACTATTGATGGAATAAGCATCGCTAATCCAACAATTACCCATGGCCCAGCTCCAGTTTTAAGTGTTTTAGTTCTCCTCAAACCAAGAGCAATAATAATAATTCCAGTAACAAGTACAGATAGAACTAATAAATTTGAAATTAACCAGAAATAATGTTCTACCTCAATATTTGCCATTTATTTCCCATAATTAATAGAACGCTTATTTATTATGTTATAATTTTATTCTATTATAATTATCGGTTAATCAAAACACAGTACAAAATAAGAAAAGAATTAATAAGATATTAAGATTATTAAAGAAAGAATCCTAAATAATACTTATGTTATCATTTTTTTTAAGGATAATCTTTTATAGTCTTATTTCCATTATTTTTTCAAACAGAAAACAAATAGGATGTTTGAGAAAAAATGGTTATTTTAAGAGAAATAAAAGAATGGGAAGGAAAAGAGCTAAATGATGTCTTAATGACTCAAAAACACATGAAAGAATGGCGAGAATCCCTAGAAGCACATTCACGGAGTGGAGATTTTACAAAATTCTGGGGAATGATCTTAGGTAGTATGAGAAAATATATGGCCTTTTTGTGTTCGAACCCAGCAAATTTGGTGTTAGAATTTAGTGCCCTAGTTGAGGAGGCAAGGGATAGTCCGACTGCTAAACCAGCTCAATTAAAGATAAATTTATTCTTCAAGTGGCTTATTGGAAAACCTGCGGGAGATTATGAACCTACAGATAATACTATTGCTGAAAGTACAGCAAAGCAAATTGCTTATAGTCGGATTAGAGGGTTCTATTCTCACAATGGAGTAATTTTTCCTAAACGATTCAGAGCTCCTGAGATTGAGAGTGAATCAAAAGTGGCTATTAGTGATAGATCGTTGAAAATTATTAAATATGATGGTGAGGGCTTACCCTCTATAGATATGGATATATTTCAGCCTTTCTTTAAACGATTGCGATTCAGAGATCAAGTTATTTGTGCTTGTCATGTGAGTGGTGGTGGTCATGATTTGGTTGACCTGCTTAAATTGACTGTTGGCCAATTACGAAAAGATAATCATTATTCAAGTGATAAGTTGAATTTCCTTTGGGCAGGTAACCGACAAAAAACGGGAAAACAGTTTAAAGTACCCTTTTCTAGTTCTGCTACTAAGCTACTTAAAGACTATGTTAAACAAGAGCGATCTGAGGCAAAAGATGACGAATTGGTGTTTCTGAAAAAAGAAGATGAAAAAGGAAGAATTTTAACATCCAATGCAGTATCAAACAACTATAAGAATGCTTTATATCAAGCATTAGGTATTACTAATGGAAAGAAGGAATTCAATCCACTACGGCCAAAGAGGTTTCGACATATTTTCACTACTATATGCACAAAAAGAGCTCCTGTATTGAATATTTCTCCTAACATGATTCGATTATGGCAAGGGCATTCTCCAGATGTTCAAGATGGATATGTAGAGAATGATTGGGAGTCTATTTTGAGGGATTATCGTAAAGTTGAACCTTTGTTTGAGGTTCTTGATGTTGTTAAGACTGATACCGATAAAGAGATCGATCTATTGAGAAAGAAAAATGAAGAGCTAGAAGAGCGATTTGATAAGCTCAATGAAGAACTATCTAGTCTCAATATTGTACAACTTAGAGAGGAAAATATTGATCTAAAAAAGACCTTAAATAAACTGATGAATTTTTCTGACTTTATGGATGATTTCATGGCTAAAGAGCAGGCCAAACAAGACCAAAAAGATAAGGAGCAGGACTGAAAGATGATGAATAATGAAACAAATGGAATCCTACGACATTATGAATGGAAGGAAGGAAATACGCTTTTCTGTAAAGATCATCTAGGTGAGATCTACCGTTTCAATCGCAATTATGAAACGCTTACAGGAAATACAAAAAAAGGTTTATTTACTAAGTTAAATAACCAAAATGGAACCATCTATGAAAGGAAAATAAAAAAGGTTAAAATCGGCACTAGAGATCCTGCAAAAGTTATATTCTCTGAGAATTATAAGGAAAAACAATTCAAATCCAACAAAGCAAAAACAAGATATGCCATTGTTGGTTATCGTTTTACTCCTTTTCCACCTAAACCCAAAAATACCAAGTCAAAGATTGATGAAAAACCGTTCATTGAGCGGTTTGCACATTCCAGCTATCGCAACATGCTTTTGGCTGACATAAAGGTTATTTTTGGCTTGAAACAACAATTAGGTGAGGAAAAATATCAACAACTTAAAAAGAAAAAAGAAAAGGCCCTAGACTTGACCAAGAAAAACCAGTAACTCTTTTTTTTCGATTTTAAAAATAGACTAATCCGTACCACGCTTTTTCAGTTTCTAAAGGATATCTGCTACAGTGAATAGTTTAGAATTCTTCATAAATTATGTCAGGATGGTTTATTTTTACTGACACTTCTTTGACAGGGAGTGGTATTTCTGTAAATATTTCAACTAAATGTTATACTGATGATGCAGACGATGAAACAGTTATTTTTTTATTCCCCAATAAATTGGGAGAGGATTTCATCGAATTTTTCTGGGGAAATAACATGAAAGTTGGATCCATAAATAGGAATATTCAAATATTTTTCGACATCACCAGTGCTTAAGAAGATACCAGTCAAGTTGATATCTAATAACGAATTCTTTAACATCGAGAAAAATGCGAAAAATTTAGTAACATTGTCTTTCTCTTTTTTAGCCATCCTTTTACGTCTTTTTGTCTCAATTATGATTGCACAATCATCCTTGAAAACAAACACATCGAATTCAGGCGTACCAGGGATATCCAAACGATTACCATCAATCTCCAGATAATGAGCTAGTATGTTTGAGTCACCTTTCCATCCTTTAGCCTGGAATTGCTGGAGAATGAATTTATTGATAACTATATCTGATTTTAATTTGGCAATATCTATTTCTCGTTGAAACTCTAGAAGACATATTTTGTTTTGTGGCTCTGGAATGTTTTTGAGAAGTTTTTCAACCACTTCGTCAAAGGATGGTTTAAACACAATTTCATATTGTTCAGATTTGACATTATTAGTAGAATAAAAGAGTTTTTCAACTTTTGTGAGTTTATCAGAAAACTGGTAGATAGGTTGACTGAAGTTAAAAAGATAGAGCCAATAACATTGAGGATCAAAAACAATTAATCGTCTCCAAGCACCAATCTTAAGATCCTTAAAGTTGGATCCCACATAGATCCTATCAAGGTTTCTAATACACAATTTTGCCAGAACATGGAAGCACTTTATCAAGAATTCTTTAGCATTTTCATATCGATTTTCATCAAATTCTCGTTGAAGACGAGTTTCTAAAGGATTAGATACCGTTAAATCAGAAATAAGCTCGTCCCAATGATTTTTATACCTTTTCCCAAAATCTACAAATAGAGAGAACGATCTTTCCATAGGGATCACAATCAAATTGCTTGCAAAATCGTAGATTGCTTTCTCTCTCCTTTTTGTTCCCCAGTCGCTTTTCCACATAAGAGACATAAGTGTCAAACTATCAAAGGCTAAATCGGAAATCAATTTTTGGTGTTCATCTGAAAGACTTCTGTTGTCCATTTTTGTATAGATTAAAGAGCTTTGAGAGGATAGCTTGAATTTTGAAAGCAAAAAACATTAAACTCCTTTAAGCAAATATGGATTTACCAACAGATGTGGCTAAAATGACTGGACTCTTTTTTATATACAAATCAGGATCGTTAGATAGCTTGTCTTTGAAAATCTTCAAAGCTATATCAAAATTCTTCACATGAGTGTCTTCAAGTAGGTTAGAAAAATCCTCTAAGAAGTTCTCTCCTTCTGGGGTTATAAATAACATTTCTTCCTTATCAGGAGCGTACCCAATTAGCTCTGCACGATGAAGATCTCTAAGATCCGAAAACAACTCTTTCTCAGAGAATCCAAGACGAGATTTAAAAAATTGATAAGAATAAACCCTAGAGAGGTGCTCATCGAGAAGTATCAATTGTAAACTGAGTACAATTTTCTCTAGAGTGGCAGGATCAGGTATTGAGAGTTCCTTTATTAGTTTAAGAAGGAATAACCTATCCTTCGTTTTTAACAACATCGTTCTGCTCATTTTTATCCCGATCTTGACTTGAAATCCTAAATTCTTGATCTATTATTTTTTCTTCGTTATCTTTAAGCCATTGAGATTCACGGAAAAAGAACCATAGACCTTGGCGTTCACATTCATATTTAGTGGGAATATCAGATAATTCTCGTGCAGTCCCAGAATTACTAGTTGCAAAAATTGTTATAAATTCCTCAGATAAGAGTGATTGAAGAATTTTTATCATGCCCTTTTTTCTTTGCTCATCGTAAACTTCTAAGGAATCAATTATCAAGATACCCTTTTCTGCTTTTCCAAATTTGATTAAGGATTTCCAAATACAAATCCTTATTACAAGATCACAGACGTCTCTTTCGCTTCCACTCATATTAAAAAACGACATTGATTCTCCGTCAACAATAATCCTCCCAGCTCGAAGATCTAAAAATAAATTCCCAAAATCAAGATACTCACTTGCTAAGGTAGAAAATTGTTGTTCAACATCTGCTAGAAAATCCTGCATCGAACCTTCGATTTGAGCTTGTAATTTTTCGATGTTATGTTCTTCCATTTCTATCTCTTCATCAATCCTTTCCAACTCAACAGATAGATTATCAAAGTTGGATTTTGTTTCGGGATCCATAGCCTCCCTAAGAAATTGTACATGATTTTCTAGATTTTGTTTTTCCAATTTTAGGTCATCAAGTTTGCCTTGGTGATCTTCAATTTTTGCTCGAATTCCAAAACAAATCTTCTGATTTCGCTCATATTTATCATTAAGCCGTTTTCTTTCCTTTTTAAATGAAGATATTTCTTTTTTCAAAGAAATGATTTTTTCAGTAACTCTAGTCTGCTGATCCATAAGGATAGACCTATCAGTACCAACATCGCTACTCGATTCTCTTCTCGATAACGGACTCCAAGATAGACCGCACTCAGGACAAACTTCTTTGACTCTTTGATCCCATACCTTGAAGTGATTCTGAAGACATGTTGAGCATATTGGGTTGTCCGATAAAAATCTCTTTCGTTTATCCAAGTCTGGTAAAATACCATTGTCTAATTCTTGAATTTGTCTAATAATAAGGTTTAATTGTTCTTCCAACTTTTTTAATTCAATTTGTCTTTGTGTAATCTCTTCAGTAAGCTTATTTTGCTTTTTTAACTGAGGGGGTTTCCAACATTCCTCTAGCTGGTGTTTTAAATCGCTTATTATTAATTCTCTTTCCTTAATTTGTTTTTCAATTTGCTTCATCTTGGTCATATTTTTGGACAATGCTTCTTTAAGTTTAACTTCGTCTCGAACTATATTCATTGAAGCCCATAATCGTTGTTGTTCTTGTTCTTTATTCTTTTTCTCTTCTTGTAACTTTGCTAGTAATGCGTTTGAACGTTCTTTCATACGATAAATTTGGGGATCATAAAGAAGTTCGCGAAGAGCTTCAATAATTCTTTTTCGTTCCAATTCTTCGAAAATGGGATAGTTCCGAATTTCTCGAATGAAAGTTATGCCATTATAGAGGTTTTGTAAGTTTTTGAAGGAAACACTGAGATCTAAGACCCTTTTCGAATATTCTTCACTAGGAATCCTTTTATTATTTTTAAAAGAAAATATCTTTGTTCCACTGAAATTTTGTCTTAGAATCACTGATTTTCCAGAAAAATTCCATCGTGCTTTAATAAAACCTTTTCTAATTTTTTCTCTCGTGCTGACTTTAAACTTTTCTCGTAATGCGTCTGTATCTTTATACTTCAAATTTCGAAACAAGGAAAATTCGATAGCATCGCAAAGAGTGGTCTTTCCACAACCACTTGGAGCCCAAAATACATGCGTTACCACTTTTTCTTTTTCTAAATCCCAGAAAAAGCGAGGTTGTTTTAAAGGCATCAATCCTGCAATTTCAATAGAATCTAAATAGCCCAGACTCATTTCTCTCTTCTCTCCAATGTTCATAGTTAAAAGATCTATTCTCTTATGAAACCTTATCAATTAATTTGACTATTCTTCATCATTGTTATTTGTCTTCTTATTTGTTTGTTATTTCTCTTCCTTGGTATTCCCTTCATAATTTGTTTTTAGAAACGAATTATGAATATCTGTTGAAATCATCATCATTAATTTCATGTGATGTATCAGTAGGAGTAACAATCACAGGTTTTTTATCTGAACATACTTTTTTAGCTAAACGTTGTATAGAATTATCAAAAATTTTCCAATCTTTGAGATCGTCACTATCACTTAATAATATATCTTTTAATTTGTCCAACAAATTTTTATCGTATCTATCAAGATTACTGAAACTCTGATATTTACATTTTATTTTAGGAGGAAATTCTATATTCGTCCTTTTATCAAGTTTTCCATTCTTTATTTGCTTTACAAGACCCGAATATTTTCTCTTGATCCAATAAATCTTAATTATTTTGTATATTTTTGGAATTATCAGTATTGATTTCAATTCCATCTTCAACACATCTTCTAAATTAATTCAACTTCTAATTCTGAAATTTGATTATCTTTCTTTTGTTTATACTTTTTTTTTCTTGCCTTTTTTCTTTAAACTTTATTCATAAAACATTCTGTTATGAAAAGACTCTAATTTTTGTGCCATTTCTTTGTCTGGGAGGTCTATTTTCTCGCTCTGGAAAAAACAAACAGTCCTAACCCCTTCTCTCTCATAGACATGTCTTTGCGATGAAATTTCGAATGTTGATTTTTCATAGAGCTCAAGTTTCTTCTTACGAGTCTTTTTGTTTTTAATATTCCAAATAGCATTTGATAATTCCTTTGGTGAGTAATTGTCTCCTCTTTATCCTAAGATAATTATATACTCCTACTCCTTTTCCCTCTTTTTTTTGCTCTGACGCCTGGGAGGGAGCTTCTTTTTTTGAAAACTGGAACAGTTTTCTTTTTTAGTCAGCTATTACCATTGTAATGAATTGTTTAAACCATTGTTTCTTATAGGCTTTTTTAAAAAGATCTAATAAGATAGTCTTCTCCTCGGTTAAAGTTGTTTGACTGCCCCATTTGAGTCTGTTATTTTCATAAATGTAATAGCCAAATCTGATTGCTTCTTTTATTGTCCCCTCAACATCGAAAGTAATAAGGTCAATAACATCGAAGAAGTCTTTCATTTGAGTAATACTCCTAGTGTGCATGACAACCCTATCATTTAATATACCATTTAATTTCATGCCATCAGGATATGTGAACTCAACTGGCTTCCCAATTTTAGCCAAAATTTTCTCCTTGATTTTGTTAAACTCTTTTTCTGAACTCATTTCATATCAGCTTTATTAATCCTGGAAATTTGTTTGAAGTATTGTCTGAATACAGATTATTATATCTTCAACTGATAGATAAAAATCTTTCTACGTTCCAATTTTTGAACTCAATTAGGCGTTATTATCGTGTCATTCTGGGCACTTTTACTAATTGAGGTGAATATTTCCTGGTAACCCCTCAAAAGTGTCTTAAAAGTGCTCCAGATCCATAGTGACAAAAAAATGTCACTAATGACATGTCGTTTTTGTCACTCGTGCCTTTCCACTGGAAAGAAAAAACCTTTCCAAAACCTTTCCAACCTTTCC
>JAUUVJ010000428.1 GCA_030589605.1 Candidatus Hodarchaeota archaeon
AAATAACTTAACTTTTTTTCCAACTAAACTAGGAGATTTTAAACTAAATGGCAATTCATATTTAAATAGCATTTTCCATATTGCTAATTGTTTCGTACTCTTTTGTTGTAATAATTCAATTAATAACTTAAAATCCTTACGATTTAGTTTTTCTACTGATTTTTCCTCTTGTACATATAAATTACGTAGAAAAGAGATCCATTCGGTAAGAACAGCAAGGAAAGGAAAGTTCTCAGTCATACTGATTAGAGATGAAATAGAGAGTAAACATCTTTGAATTCCTAATTTTTTGACAATTGGTGTAATTTCAGTATAATCAATCTCCATAGATTGCAAATTATTGTTCAAATCATTATTTATTACCATTCCTATCCATTCTTTCAAAACTAAAAACTATCTTAGAAATTCAGAATAATTATTCAATCCTAAATTATCGTCTTCTAATACTAAGAAAAAATGAAAAATACCTGAATATGAAGCTGCTTGTTTACCTAAATTTGCTTTGATAAGCAATCGGCTTAATGCTCGTATAAATTGTTCCAAGATTTGAATAACATGAGTATAAATTTGAAAATAGATTTTTTTACCTTGACTTTCAGTTTTAATCGACATTAGGTCAAGTCCTAGATGATTTGCAATATTTGATTCAATTTTTTCCCAGATACGATCATAATTATTAGCTCTAGACGTAGAATGCTGAGTAACAATATCTAAATTGTAATATCTACCTCCTCCTCCAAAATTCGATAAACTATCTAAAATTTGGGTGAACAAAAGATTATTATTAATAAAATTCAAATCCTGAGCCAAAAGAGATTTTTGAATAACTATAGAGGTATAGCATTTTTCAATAACAATATTTTTCAATGAAATCAAATCATGACCGATGTTGGTAAAGTACCTAGCGTTAGGAAATGATTGTGTCTGTTCGTATTCATATAAACAAAGAATACTTTTCATGAACCTTTCAAAACCACTGGCAATTAATTGTAATGGAGGATGTAAATAGCGATATACAAATGTGATACGTTGTAGAATAGCGAATCCTATTCTTATCGACTGATTTACAACACGTAATTCTTCATCTAAGTAGATTTTCTGTGCGATAACAGAAGACATATTTTTCCCTCAGAATCATTATAATTAATAGGCGATAAGAGCTTATTATCACGAACCTTTATTAGAATATATTTTTTTAGTTTTTTATTTTTATCTTTATTTTAGAAAATAATTCACTCCGTTGACAAATTTGAAAGATTATATTGAGCTCAGATATGAATCGGAGTTCACAATAGTTTTTTTTTGCTAAGATAAGAAGTTTACACAATGAATTCATAAAACTTGAAACTTTGAGATATTCTGTGAAAGGTTATTTTAGTCCAATTCAACTCTCATTCGTCCTTAATTTCAGTAAAATCTGCATCCTTTTCTTAAACTCGAAAACGGAAGGATGAATGACCTGATTGTTATGTTTCACTATTAATTCGGGTTTTGGCTTGACTAAATTAAAAATGGAAATATAGTTGTATAAGGATCGAATATTTACATGAATTGCTTTCACAATATCAGAGAGGTAGACAGCATTATCTTGATTGTCCAGGTATGAAAGCATACAATCGAATCTTTCAACAAAAGTTCTACCTTTACGGATCTTATCCCGATCAAATTTTTTGAGAGGGCGGATAAAAGGTAATTTTTTGAGTTTTTTGTCCACCTTGATCGAAGTCCATGAATCTGATTTCTCTACAATTAAAGAAGGGAACAATTGAATGAGATCAATAAGTTGGATAATTATTATGACAGAAGAATGGTAAATATTGATTTTTAGAAAGTTTTTGGGATAGACCCAACCTTGTTGGGTTTCGAGAAAAGCATAAAATTTATTTAGACGCTGATATAACGGATTCTGGTGAGTATTAGTCCAGTTTGTAGAAAATGAACCCGCTGAGAGAATTTCTGTTGATTTCATTTCATCTAACTTTCCAAACACTTTTGCTATCCTACTTATTTAATAAATTACCTATTTACGAAATCGCCTTTATAAAGTAGGAATACAATAATCCAACTCAAATTCATTTTTTTATAAGAGCTTTATAAGATTCGTATATATTAAATACCAAAACTAGGGAGATTATAATTATGAAAGATAGGAGCTGGTAAAAAGTGGAAACCTTCCCTAATGAATTCAAAAGAGAATTTGAACCAAAACAACAACCAGATGATTTTTATTCTTCAAATGAAAGGGTTGATCTTTGGTTTATGGGTTCAGTCATGCGTTCTAAGCCACATCACCATCAAGTTTTCAGAAGACTCGCCCCAATTCATAATCGCATCCCCCATCTTAAAACCAACTTTGATGAACGCTTTCGAGCCAATTATAGGGTTGCATCGGAACTAACACAGTTTTTCCCTAGCGCTTGGTGCTGGGCAATCACAGAACATTTTCGCAAGATAGACGCAAAGAAGTTCGGAATCAAGTCAGATGAAGACAGAATAGGTTCATATTTAGGATATATTGAGTTATATTTAGCTTTTAGAGGATTGACTGTGTTAAAATCTACTTTGGAAGAAATTAATGATTCTTTAAATGTAAATTTGACGAAAAACGATGTTAGATTTTGGAAAATGAAAATATTACGATTTTTTCCTGCTATACTAAAACAATGGAAAAAAATTAGGGCTCCCTCTCATCAAACAGCTCTTATTGGGGCAGTAATTCGTATTATGAACCAAGAGCTTGTTTTATACACTCTCACCCCGAAAGAAAGTTTCAAAGTTAAACAGACTGCATTACAGATTGCACGGAAATTTATTCATTCCCCCAAAGCACGAGGTGTGAAAAATATTGAAGTATGGGCGCAAGCTGTGTGTGCCAAAGCTCTTCGTGATTGTGGCCATACAAAGGGAAATGATTTTGAACTATTCTTTCCGAAACTACCACCAAATGTATTAAAAACAATCTCCAATAAACGCTGGCAATTAGATACATTATTAGACTAATTCTTTTAATTAGTGGTTGTGGTCATGGCTGAATTACTTGAATTGATTGGTGAGGCTTCGTTAGAAATAATTAGTGCTTATTCGGATCTTTTCCTCGACGCCGAGAATTTATTCGAATTTTTTGTGAAACAACTCTCTACTTATATCTTGCTCCAAGTAGTGATGTTCATATTTCCCCTTGTTCGATCCTTCATCAATAAAATATGCTTTCCATTTAGATGGGTACATGTATATCTCCATA
>JAUUVJ010000400.1 GCA_030589605.1 Candidatus Hodarchaeota archaeon
AGGGCATTTAGTGTGCTTTGTACCCAACTGGGGGCAAGTTGAAAGCACAGTTCACAAAATTAATAACAATCCGAATTTTTTTCTTTCTGAAGTACTTGAAATAACACGACGCAATTTCATTGTAAATCCAGAAAGACATGTGATGAGACCTGTTTTCCGTGGACTTGTATATTCTGGAATTTTGATTCATGCAATTAAGGTTAATCTGGTGTGAAAGAATGATAAGAATTCCGAAAGACGCGTATGAAAGATTTTTACGTTTTGCATTAGAAAACGCCAACCCTTACCAGCGAAAAAACTGGAAAGAATGCATTGGACTGATTTTAGGTAGAATCTCAAATGATGATAGTATTCTTATAACAGACATTGTACCAATTGGTGCTGGTTCTGCTGTTTTTGTAGCTATAAATGACTATGAAAAAGTGTTCTCTTTAATTTCCGTAAGTAGAATCGATCAAGGAGAGGTTATCGTAGGATGGGCGCACACACATCCAGGTTTAGGCCTATTTCTATCTGGTACGGATATTGGTACTCAACAATTATACCAAAGTATGTATTCGAAAGCATTTGCTCTGGTTCTTGATCCAACAAAGATAACAAGTGATTTTTCTGGTTTCAATATTTTTCGCGTTGATAACACGCTATCAAACTCACTAATCATTGAATACGAGTTTGATGAAGAATTTAACTATCAGAATTTGAAAGAAAAACTTTCTACGGAATTATATCCGATTCCTCTTATACCATCAGCTATCCCACAGATTTTTAGCACTGAAAAATCAGTAACATGGAAAGATATTACCCTAAGAATTGATGGACCAACAGAAGCAGTATTTGATAAACCTTTCGAGGTAAAAATAGTCATTACACTCCCCTTTCGTCAATTCGTACGAGTAGATTATCAGCTAGAAGCTGATGATTTCGCAATGAATCCAATTTCTTTTAAATTGATTAGCTCTAATAAGTTATTTCACGAAACCTTGACATCAGGCATTCTTGGAATATTTACATTTCAACCAAAAAAGGAAGGAGATACCAAAATTCGATTAAAGAGCTTAACTTTATCAGATTGTCAACATCATTTTCAAAAAATGCCTGAAATTGGTTTAAGGACATTCATTGAAAAAGAATAAGAGATAAATCCTTTATTATATCTATATATCCTTATACTTTCGGTTACCGTAAATTCCAAGGCCTATTATTGCAATAAACATGACTGTGACGCCAAAAAATAAATATAGAATGATATCAGGATTATCTTCATAGAATCTAACCAAATTGAACGAGATATTTTCAAAATAAAAAACATCTACAGGATCTTCTATACCGTCACGAATTGACGCTAGTGCTCTAAAAGAGAATTTATAGGTACCTGAGCTTGGAAGCTTCAATTTAAAATAGATTAGTTCAGCTTTTGAAGAATTTGGAGGTAAAACTACCTCAGGTGGTTCTTCACTTCTATAGGATGACGCACCTAACGAACCATTAAATGTATCATAACCCTTTGATACAACTTCATAGACTTCTATCGAAAAATGCCATATTACAATATCATATTGAGATTTCTGGAAGGTAGAATATGAGGCATTGATTCTCATTAATGAATTGTTTTTTAATCGTGGTAATGTATCTTGATCCTGTAGATGTTCTGATTGTACACTTTCAGGAATCAATTCACCCAAAGGTACAAATTTATTCTTGTAAAATATTTCTATATTTACTATTTGAATATTCAATAAATCTGAACCTGATGAAACTCTTTTGGGCATTGTGATAGTAGCAGTAGAAGTACTAGTATTAGTAAATCCAGTTAGGATTATAACTAGTATAATAGTTCCAGTAATATAAGTTAAAAACCTTGACAAATAATGATCCAACCTAATGAAACATTAATAATGGCGTTATTTCACATATAACGATGTTATCGCTTCATTTAATAATTATCTTTAACTTTTTTCAAAGCGCATATTTCTGTGGAAGTAAATGGCACAAGGTTTAATGACTATTAAATATTGGAGGATCTTGTATATCATTTATTAAGATCTAAAAAGTCTTTTTCTATAAGCATTTAGACCATTTCCCTTCATTTACCGATTACTTTCAAATAAAGTAAATATTAAAATTCAAGTTTCATTACTGGGTAATTTTCCCCAAGAAGATCTTCAATATGATTCCGAATTATTTGTTGTGCGTCTGTTATTTCTTCATGATTAAAGAACTTACTTAATTCCTTTTCAATCATTTGTTCTGGGTCATCTTTATCTTGCGATAAAATCATAAAGATCTCTCTTTCAATCATACCACGTGAGAATTTCTCTTTGAATAGATCAAAAATGATCTCATGTGCTATTAGTATTTCAAGTTGTCGCGGTGTAATTCTATCAATTAGACCCGCAGTAATCACAAATACAGAAAATGATTCTTTAGTTCTATTTACCGAATTAAAGAAAAAAATGGGTACAAAAATTGGTTCAAATTGATTCTCCAAGCTTGTTTGGAAGAGGTATGGCTCTACACTAATACGATATTTCTTGGCTATTTGTTGAGAATATTCTTTAAGGTTTGATTGAACTGTTGCTAATGCATTTTTCGCTGTTCGTAATTCTTCTAAATTCCATCTCCTTTCGTTCTCGATTTTATCCTTAACCGCCCTTACAGGAACTATTGGAAGCCCCATTCTAATCTTCATCTGAAGTTGTGCTTCAATTTTTTCTGTAAAATCTTTATATGGAATAATTTCTCGTTTATTGTGCATTATCGTTCGGAGACGTTTGATATCATTAAAAGCTTCGATTTCAGCATCTGGAACAGCGTTTTTAATGTATAAAGTGTGTTTTAATACAGCTGCAAAATACTCCATACAAGTTTGTATTGCAATAGAGTCTAACGATTGAAATATTGGTATTGAAAAAGCAATAAGAAGGAAGTTTTCTCCTTTTTGAGGGGTTAACTCAAAATAAAATGGACAAATATTTTTATTCTCCCGTTGGATGAGTCCATTTACACCTACGAATCTAACTTGATCAATTAAATTTAACAGGCCTTCATACTTAATAGTTACCTTTTCAAATTGCCCTGCTATCCATTCTTCGACAGTCAACCGAAATTGGAATATCTGGCTTGAAGAAATATCTGATTTTCTTGAACTCATTTACTAAAAGGTAGTTTGTTAAGAAAATAAATAATTTGACTATATCATTATTAATATCTTTTACTAGCATATTGATAGGAAGACCAAAATATGACAAGGAATATCACAAATGCCAGAAAAATAGCAGTTGAACGACTAATCTGTTCTAATTCTCCTGATAAGAAATTCACAGCTTGAAAGATAACAAGAGTAACCCACCCTGTTATACTCGTAGTTTCTCTAGTAACAAGTCCCTTCCAATACCGGATAATTAGTACTAAAACACCTAAAATTACAGCACCAATATGAATCCAACCTAAAAATTGACTGAAATCAGGATAGAGTAGATAGAGACTTTCCAGAATTAAAAAACTGACCATGGATAGGATAGTAATGATAGGCCCAGGAACAGTAACAGTATGATCAACTTGCTGCGCTCCTTCATATATTAGATAAAATACTCCTCCAATCGTTGCACAATCTGCTAAAATTAATGCCGAGGTGTAAAGTAATTCAATGTTATTATTCCATAAGTTCATTAGCTCATCAATGAAGCCAATTAACCCCGACTCTCCACTAAAAAAGAATCCTATAACAACAAGTAGAGGAAGAGGTAAATACAAAAGAGTTAGAATAATTGTCTTACGTTGTGTTGATATTTTTTTTCCCTCTTCACGCCAACCAAAGAGATAATATGCAATAAAATACCCTCCAAAAAGTGAAAGAAGAGGAATTACTAAAGGGGTTAAAAATATAAGGCCGATTACAAAATTGAATCCGTAGAAAACCTTGATTGTTGTAGGTAATCGCCAAACCTCACGACCGAATTTCTCATAAGCATCCCCGATTTGGTATCTTTGTCCAATTGTCCAAAAGAAGAAAGGAACAGCCATAATTG
>JAUUVJ010000028.1 GCA_030589605.1 Candidatus Hodarchaeota archaeon
ATGCAGATTACAATTACAATTAATACACAGAAATTCCTTTTGGTAAACAATCTAGGAGTATGAACCACGCTGATTACACTCGATTATATTTCCTCGCAAGTACTTAAGAACTTGAGTTTAAACATTCGTTGAACTTTTTTTAATATAGTCAACTATTAACAATTCGGAACTCTCGTGAGACTAATGAAAAATATGGACCCTACTAGGATCTAGAATAAGGTTCAAACATTGTTGGTCTCATCAAAGTTGTATAAATAATGATAGCTTAAGGTATTTTCTGATTAATTGGCTCTATTTGGTTTAATTTGGAATCTTAACAGCTATAGGATTGAATAAAAATGGAGAACCTGAAATAAAGAAGATTCTGAAGTTCTCGCCCCATTTGAAGATTATTTAGTTTAAGAAATAAGCCACTTCCCTTCTTTGTAAATCATATCTCCATCTAAAAGTATTTTGGCTTCAGGACCCTTCATATCTTTAAGTAAATCCCAATGGATTGCGCTCTCATTCTTAGAACCTGTTTCAGGATAACCTGATCCTAAAGCTAAATGAATTGTACCACCCATCTTCTCATCAAATAACATGTTTTTTGTGAAAGTTTGAATCCCATAATTTGTGCCAACAGCTAACTCACCCAAGATGTTTGCATCTGGAATTTCAAGAATTTTCTTTAATAATTCATCACCTTTGGCTGCACTTGAATTGATAACCTTACCATCCTTGAAAGAAAGTTTTACATCCTCGATTTCTTGGCCTTGATAGATACCAGGGAATGTGAATCTTACAGTACCATTTACATTATCCTCATGAGGGGCGGTAAAGACTTCACCAGCAGGAAGATTCTCATGCCCGCAGCAATTTACCCAAGATCTCCCAGTAATACCAAGAACTAAGTCTGTATCTTGTCCAATGATACGCATTTCAGATCCTTTGTTTAAAATCTCGACGATTTTTTCTTGTTCAGTTTCTATTTTCTTCCAGAACTCAACAGGATCATCTTTATGCAAGTTCAAAGCCTTATATGCAAACTCAATATATTCCTGAAGACCCATATTGGCTTCTTGAGCGAACGAGTTACATGGGTTTGGTGATAAATTCCACCTTAATTCTTTTTTCGCAGCTCGCTCAAGATAAATCTTGGTAATTTCAGTTCGAGCTTTTGCCACCATTGTCTTTTTTTCTGGAGAAACATTTGTTAAGGCCTTCGTATTAAATGTTGAATATATAGCAATCATTTTATCAATTTGTTTCCAAGATTCAACATAAAGAGGATCAACAAATTGTAACTGCTCGTCAGAACTATATTTGTAGAAAATTTCTTCTTGAGCATTGAAACCAAAATTAATTCGAACAACATTACCTCTTGCAATAAGAATTTCACGGTAAACTTCCCTTGTCAGTTCTTCTGCATTAGTAGAGGTGTTAATTAAAACTTTATCACCTGGCTGAACGCCAACTGAATAATTTACAATCAATTTAGCTAGCTTTTGTGAATAATCGGCATACATGAATATCACTGACTCAATATAGTCGGTAAAAAAAAAGCATTATAAGCGAACACATTTAAGTTTCGACAAATGCAGAATTGATTATAAAGAGTAGAAAACAATGGATTCTAGACATTTAGCTGAATACCATGTATGGGCAGGAGAAAAAACCAGAAAAATAATAGGGATGCTATCCGATGAAGAGTATGAAAAGGACATCGATATTCTCGGGAGTATAAAAGAGAAAACGATTCATATTGTAATTGCATTACTTTTCTGTTTTCTTAAAATGAAAGCAGAATTTGAATATTTAGAGGAGGGCTTTCGAGAAACTATTAACAAAACGTATTCACTTTCTCGAGAGGAATTAATTCAGTGCTGGAAAATGGCAGATAATAAATTTGAAGAGTTGATACTAGAAAAAAGATCAGGAACAGTAACACACTCTATAAATGATGGAGAATCCTTCTGTTTGCAAGTTGATGACTTTCTTTTGCATTATCTCTTCCACACCATTTATCATCGTGGACAACTAAATTTCTGCTTAAAAGCGTTAGAAAAGCCTCGTATCGATTCTGATTATTTATTTTACTTTGCTGAACTTGATAAAAAACTTCAAATGACGGAATGAAGAAACAAATTTGTCAAAAAAAGGTGAACATTCGTGAAACCTTACTTATTTAGATAAATATTCCTATAAATTTCTTATTTCATGAATTAGTTCAGCTACTTCTGCGCATTTCTGGTTAATTAACAGGAGGGTATCTCTCTTCTCGGCGTCCGCTATCTGTTTTGATTCGACAAGTTGCATTCCACCTATGATTACTTGGATAATATTTCCCAAATCATGACTGTATTTATCTTTCAATCTGTAACTATACCTTTCTGACCTGCTAGTTTCCAAATGAATTAATAAAACAACAGTAAGGGCTAAGAGACCAATAGACATTGCATTATTAACTAGGATTAGAAAATCATCTTGAAAGTGAGCATCATATACACCCAAATTATATCCTTGAGAGGTAAGAAACAATATAACTAGTACTTGTACGATCCCAACAATTATAATCGCATAAAACCACTTGATACTTGCTCCAACTTCCCGTTTAAACGCTGTTTTTTCAATTACCCCTAAAAGGTAAATACCTGCGATAATCAGATATGTAGAGTATAAAGAAAAATTCACAGCAATATCCAGACCAAAGATTAAGTATAATAAAATAGGGAGACAGGTTAATCCACCGCATATCAATATTGCTATCTTTCTCGTGGCCTCCTTGAAGTATAACATAATGCTAAGCGTTATTAAAAATACACCTACAGATGTAAAAACACCAAATAAGAGGAAAAATAGCTCCTTTAGCAATAAATCCTCTATTAAAAATGAGAGTAGATGACAAAACCCAGCTAAACTTGATGTAAACCAACCAAGAACCTGAACAAGAAATCTTTGTCTTCTGGTCCCAAAAAAGAAGTCTAATCCTACTCCTAAACCAATTAAGCGGACAATTGTCAATATTGTGACGCTAAAGATGAATATAAAACTCATAACTAGAATAATAGTTAGGTGTGAATATAAGCTTTAGGATTTCAAGAAAAAAAATAAAGCCATTTCTTTCTTCTTTTCTTTTTCATTCTTATTTATGTAAAGAGTCATTTTTTCAGGAGAGTTTTTTTAAAAACTATTCAGGAACTTAACCATATATAAAAGATGTGTGTAAAGATGATAAACGAGGAAGATGAACTAGAATATCTGAAACACTTAGCTAAATCATTCTATTTTGAGGGTACTTCAGAATTAGGTATTTTATTAGTGCATGGTTTCACCGCTTCACCAACAGAAATGTTACCACTAGGAAAATTCTTGAATGAAAAAGGTTATACTGTTCATGGAATCCGATTGGCGGGTCATGCTACTAATTATCGTGATATGGCAAACTTTACATGGAAGGATTGGTATGATTCCGTTGAAAAAGGTTTTTTACGATTGAAAAAGGATTTTTCAATGATTGTTCCAATAGGGCTTTCTACAGGAGCATTATTATGCCTTAAACTAGTTCAGAGCTCATTAGAAGCGAATTTCCAAAAATTAATTCTGCTATCTCCAGCTTTTAGCGTGAAATCACGCCTAATGGTTTTAGCACCATTATTAAAATTCTTTATTAAACATTCATACAAAGGTGAAGAAACTTTACAGTATTTCAAAGATCATAATCTATATAGTTATATGTATCGTCCTACTGAATCAATTATCCAACTATCTCGATTAATTAAGCATCTTAATCACCAAAAAAAGCAAATTAATATTCCAACATTGATACTTTATGGATCTAAGGATGAAATGATATCAATTCCAGCAATCACTAAGGCAAGAAAGAGACATTTTTCAGATGAAACGTCTGTAGATATTCATGAATTGACAAATTCAGGACATATTTTGACAGTTGAACCAGATTCGAAAAGAATGTTTGAGATTGTAAGAGAATTTCTTAAATAGAAGGAAAAATGTACATAATTAATTCCACTCCCTTCAAAATTGATATTTAAGAAGAAAAAAAAAAAGTTAGTCAATAAAACTAAACACTGACTACTTCTTGAATTTGAGGAAAATGTTGTTGTAGATTTTTTTTAATCCCACTAGATAGGGTCATCTGCGAATAAGGACACCCTTTGCATGAACCCATCAATCGAACCTTTACGATTCCTTTATCAACATCATAATCAACGAACTCAACATCTCCTCCATCCTTTTGAAGATATGGACGAAGCTGTTCTAAGGAACTTGCAATTTCTTCTTTTATAGACATTTGACTTTAATCTCCATTAATCTTAATATCGTCAAATTAAACAAAAAGTTAACACTTTATTAAAATTTCTATCTGTTTTCCGTTAAATCACGAAGTGGAATATCTAATTCTATCGAATCCCGTATTACAAATCGCACAAATCCTTGAAGAATTGCATTTTGTTTTGCTAATATTTGTGTCCTTGAATCGTGTGCGAGTCCGTGAAGTGGTTCTCAATCTAATAGATCTCTATACAGACCCAGTAGAAAATCCAACAAATTGAATCTAACATCATGAATCCAACGAAGTGTCGTTAGCAATTACTAAATCTCCAATATCTATAGCAGTTTCTCGTAATTCTTTAAATAAATTCAGGAGATACGACAAGTTCCAAACAACTTCCTTTTCAAGTTTAGAAATGTCATTTTGGATTGCATTATGAGATTCTCGTAGCTGTACAGCGATTTTTCTCTTCAATTCCTCTGCTGCGCTCACATTTTGTTCGAAAAAGCAATTTAAGCTTTGATTCAATAATTTCGTTGTAAGTTCACTGAGTGATTTGATTTTGTTTAAAGTTACAGATGATAAAGAATCATTCATTTTTGGATTTTTCGCCAATATCCTAGCGAACTCAACAGAAGCATCACCTAAATCCTCAGAGTATGAAGCAACCATTCTCCAATCTAAACATGCTGTTGACTTCAAATAGGAAATATCACGCTTATCATTAACCATTATTTTTAACATTCTTACAATCAAGAAATATAAACGATTAACCTCTACATCCCTTTCTATTACTTCTTTAGCTAAAACTACATCTGCATTCAGAAACGCAGTAATAACATCATTCTGCATTTGATTTGCGATAGAAAAACATCGTTGTACAAATTTCCGTGGGTTTTCTTTTTCTTCTCCAATTAAAAAATGTAATTCTATGCTTTCGTGAGTTTCTCCTAGGATTTCTAATCCAATTAACTGACGACTAAGATCCTTTATCGCACTTTTAGTTGACAAAGGCTCCTGACCTTTAGAAACAACAGTAATTATATCATTTCCCAATAAATATGCGGCAAGTATATCTCTAAGTACATGATCTGATTCAACAATTCGAGAAATATGTTTTTGGGAGTCAAAAGGTGAGTCTTGGGGAAATATTAGAAGTTCTCCTCCCGAAAGTTCTTTAATAATGACATTCGTGCCTTTATCAAGATTATGTCGCTCAGCCCAATCTTTGGGAAGAGATATTATCCTAGTATCTCCAGCACCTGTCACCTGTATTTTCCTAATTTCCATTTTTAAATTACCAGACCGAAGAAGGGATGAATTCACTTATTCTTACATATTGAAGCGAATCTTATACTTTTTGTGAAGTATTATTTTTAATTGTAAATCAAATCTCTAGAAGTCCATATCTAGGAATTTTACTTGTTTCTATACCAGTTGTCGTTTTAATTACATTATCTTCAATACGAACACCAAATTCTCCAGTAATATATATTCCTGGTTCTATAGTAAACGAATTCCCAGGAACTAAAGGATTCTGGTTATTTCCAACGATATATGGATGTTCATGTACTTCTAATCCTATACCATGTCCTGTTCTATGGGTATAGTACTTTCCATACCCCTTTTTTTCAATATAAGCTCTAGTAATGGTATCCACTTCACTAGGAAGCTTATTGTGTATGACTGCTTCTTTTCCCTTCTTATTTGCTTCGTACACTATATCATAAATATCTTTGAATCGTTTTGTGGCTTTTCCGAATACTGTTGTAATTGTTATATCTCCCCAATAATTCTTGAGCGACCCACCAGCGTCAATGAGGACAACATTATCTTTCTTCAACTTTCTTTCGCCTCCATGATAATGAGGAAGAGCTGTATTATCCCCAAATTGAACTAAAGCATCTCCCTTTTCATCAGATCCCCATGTTAATTTATTCTTCAGTATAGAAATTACCTCAGATTCAGATATACCAATCTCTAATTCATTAAAAGCATCTATAATTGCATCTCCAGATTTTTGTGACGCTTTTGCTAGATATTTTAACTCTTCTTGATTTTTAATAGCTCTTAAGTTATTGAAAATATTTTCTGAATTTATAAATTCCTTTTGAGGGAGTACATTAGTGATATGTTTGAAGACTGAAAACCACATCTTTGGTTCAATTCCAATCACATTCCCAAATTCTTTGGGAATTAAGTCACGTAAAATATCGTAAGGATCTTGAGTTTCTTCCCAACCAACACATTCAGAAACCCCGGTCAATAATTTGATGCGATCAACTTCAAAACTCGGAACAAGGAATTTAGGAGGACCTTCAGCCGCAATTATACCTACAACTAGTCTTTCACTTGGAGCTTCTAGCTTAGAAAATAACCATCTAAAATTAACACCGAGTGGTACAATTATTACACCTATATCGGAGTTTTGCATATGTGTTTGCAATCTAGATACATTATTCGGATTATTAGACATTAGGTCACCTTGTTTAGATTATATTCTTGAAATTCTAGAGATTATCTTTTCGTCAATCTTTTATTGAGCTTGTATATTTATTCTTGTTGCTGATGAATAATAATAAGTCCTTAACACTTGCCTTGGAATACCTTCAAAATGAGCCTAAAAGACATTTTGGAGATCTAGATAGCATCTTATTCAATGTAGATAAAGATACATTGATATTAAGGCAGTTAAAGAACATTTTAGATCGAGATTCTCATTTTTTTTTAGAGGGAAGGCTCTTCTCACGCATCATTACCACAGAAATGGCTCAATTTAATGAAAAGCAAAAAGAAGACCATTATTTTCAGCAGAATTTCTTGAACGTATTTAAAAAATTTTATTTAAAAGCACGAGAAAAAGGGAGTAATCAAATAGAGGCAGAACAAAGGGCTGCAAAGATCTTATGGAATTATATCGAGAGTAATCGATATGAACAGACTGTCCGTGTTCTCCTTAAAGATTATACTAGAAGACATGACTCCGAACGTAATAAAGAATTAATAGAGAGATATAAAATATCAATTAATCTAATTAAAATTGTTCAAAGTGGGTTATCTTCTTCAGAAACAAATTCATCCGTTTTTCATCAAATTTCAAACCAAATAAATAAGGCTATAGACGCATATCAAGCATTAGACTATAAAGGAATGGTTTTACTCTTTGAAACAGTTCTCAATAATATTAGAAAACATGAAAGAGAGGAAATCGCAGTAAAATTTGCGATTCTAGTAGGTGCATTGCTATATAAGAAGGAAGCTACGATTTCTAAAGGTATGTATTTCCTGAAAAGAGCTCAAATGCAGAGTCAAGAACTTGGAGATAATTTTCTTCTTACTGAATGTCTAGCTGAAATGTCAAACGCTTACTGGACTCAAGGTTTGTATAAAGAAGCTCTAGATATTCTTTCTATTGAAATAAATATCCATGAAAAACAGAATAACACGCTTGGAATGATGTTTTCAGAAGAAAAGCTTAGTCATTTCTTTAGGAATCTATGTCGTTATAGTGAATCACAATTATGGGCTCAACGCCATTTAAACTCTGCAATTCGAGCATCTGATCATATTCTGAAAGGATTTTATTTTCTAGACGCGAATTTGAATTATGCTAAGACTTTAGTTGGCCTTAATTCTTTTGAAAAAGCAGAAAAGCATATTAGCTTTTCAGAAAAGACTTTAAATCACCTAGACATCACTCCACATCATTTGAACCAAATAATGTTGGAAATCCACTGTATGCGAGGTAATATCGCTGTTATGAGAGGACAATTTGATGAAGCAAAAGCACACTTCATAAAAAGGAATGAATATCAACCTGAACTTATTCCTCAATCACCTATTTTTGGAAGATTCTTACGAGCTGAGGCCAATCTCTATCGAAATCAACAGAATTTTTCTCACGCAATCCACATATTACAACCCCTCTTTCGAAATAAAGATGAACTGAACCCATTGAATGTTTCAATGCTTGCTGAACTTCTTGCATTACATTCTCATGAAAAAGAAGCACTAAAACTATTAGAAAGGGCAGTAAAAGTATTAAAATCTTGGAATTCAACTCATGGACTTTCTCGTGTTTATTTAAGTTTAGGCTATATTAATTTCTTAATGAGTGATTTTAACACGGCTAAAATATGGTATAATGAAGTTTTAGATGTTGTACAAAATGATCTAAAGGATTTAAAAGTAACTCTAGATGCACATACGACTTTAGCTTATATGGCAATGGAAAACGGGAATTTTAAATTAGCGGAAACTCATTGTAATTTAGCAGAAGAATGTGCAATTATGTCTGGCTCCAAAGCACTCATTTTAGATTCTTATCTTATAAAAGCAATATTAATGACTTTAACTGGAAAAGATGTAGCAGGAATAAGTGCAATTCGGCGAATATCAACAGAAGCCTTGGATTCGGAAATTGCTTACATTTATAGAAAAGCAAGAATTAACCTAAGTAGATTCTAAAAAATGAAAATTAGAAGAAATCGCTCAAATCTTTTTTGGGAGATGGCTTTTTAATCGCTCTTTTAGAGGGTTTGTCTTGTTTTATGGGTTTAATTACCTCTGATTCTAATTTTTTTTCCTTTTTACGAAGTTTTTTTCTTTTTTTGGTCTTTTGTGGTTGTTGTTGATCTGTTTTGGAAAATAATTTTTTTTGTTGTTCTTTTATTTGCTCAAGAACTTGCTTATCGACTTCATGACTTACTACAAGTTCAATTTGGGGATATAATTCTCTTACACGTTTTTTAATCTCACGATTCACATCTTTTCTTTTACTAAAAAAATCTATCTCTCCATTCCATATAATTCTGGTTTTACGTTTTCCAGGTTCAATATCGAATAGTTGAAAATCAACTGCTAAATTCGCTGCCATTTCAGTATTATTATCAAAGATATAACGTAAATAGGGGAAATAATAATTTATAGAATCCTTTTCTGAAATCATACAGGCTTTTCCGACTTTTTTTGCAATTGCTTTTCCTTTTTTCTGACGTGAAAGTGTAATCCAATATGATGGAACCTGTAATTTCCAATCAGGAATAGGCGGAAGATCATCAACAGGAGGAAGTATGGTTGCTAACTCTCTGGTAATTATATTGTAAAAATATCCTAATTGAGACCAAATTCGTTTTCTTTGGGCACGACATAAAGCTAAGTCAGCTCGGGCTAACAAACTGTATACCTGACTAATTTTCTCGTAATTATGACTAGATATGACACTGATGGAAAGATCACGAAGCAGGAGGAGGAGTTTTCCATAATCAACGTCTGAAAGTACTCGAGTCTGACGATATGCTTTATCACCATCAGCTTCAACTAATAAAGTTCTAAGAAATTGCCGAATTTCAACAGATGTATCACGATAAGTGAGTACATTTAAATCTGATTCATTTATTACTTTTTTTCCACTGACTAAGCTTTGTAATGAATTAATCGAACCACGAATGTCATTCTGGCTCAATTCTATTAATTTAAGTAAGACTTGGTTTGAAATTGATATTGATTCTGCTTCAATGATTCGATGGAGTATCATTACAATATCTTCGGTAGTTGGTGGTTCAAATTCTCGTAGTTCACAATTATTTCTTAGTGTTTTAAATTTTTGAGAAGAAACATCATTAGCGGTTAATATCAATGGCACTCTAGTCATTTTAATTATGTCTACTATCTCCTTTATTCCTCCTCTATCGGAATTTCCACTTAAACCATCTATTTCGTCAATCAATAGAATCTGGCCAATAATTTTTGAGTTTAACTCTTCTTTGAGAGAACTAAAGAGGGAAGCATTTCTAACACTTCGTAAAGATTCTTTATTTCGCTTATCACTAGCATTTACGGTTACAATATCAAAATTTAACGCATTAGCAATTGCTAAAATCGAGCTTGTCTTTCCAACACCTGGGGGTCCATATAGTAATAACGCTCTTTTAGTTAAGCTTTCCCTTAATTTTGGGTTTCTAAATCGATTTAGGTATCCTATAATAGAGTCAACTGTTTCTTTATTGCCTATGACTTCAGCACGACGCTTTGGCGCATATTTTAGCGTCCAGGAAACCAACAATAATACCTCTATTCCTGTGATTTAGCAATTAAGTTAGCTAAAAACGCATCGAATTGAACTTGAGGATTACAACCTGTAGCAATTCTATAATCAATTTCAGAGAGCATAGATAAAGCTTGGAATTTAATTGAGTTAGGTATATCCTCAGTTGTTAACTGACCTAACTCTCTGTTAAGATGTTTAACAAGATCCTGTCCTGAAAGACCATAAGATTCCATTAATGTTTGAATACGCTTACGGGCCATTGAAAAGTTGGGTGTGGCTTTTACACACTCTAGTAGTGCTTCTCGCACTTCTTTTGGTTTAACATACCCTTGAACTTGATAAACTAATTCAGTTGTAATATTTGAGCTCAATGAAGAAGATGCCTGCAATGCGTTGATTGCTTGACGTAAATCACCTTCACTGCTCTCATATAAAGACTCTAGAGCGGCTTCATCGATATTTAATTTTTTCTTACCAGAAATGAATTTTAATCGTGATTTAATATCCTCTTTTTTAAGACCTTTAAATCTAAAGATTGCACAACGAGATTGAATAGGAGATATAATTTTTGAGCTATAATTACAAATCAAGATAAACCGTGCAATTTCATTATATTGTTCCATTGTTCGTCTTAAGGCATGCTGGGCTTCGCTAGTCATCTGATCAGCTTCATCTAAAATGATTAATTTAAAAGAAGATGATCCAGATGGAATGATTCTAGCAAAATTCTTGATATCTTCACGAACAACACCAATTCCCCGATCATCAGATGCATTTAACTTTTTCACATTAGCAATCCGATCTGTAATAGGATAGATCTCATTAATAATTGCTTCAGCACATGTGGTTTTTCCAACCCCAGGTGGACCTGAAAATAACATATGTGGAAAATCAGTTCTTCGAACCAGCTGTTTCAGTCTTTTAACAATTTCATTTTGACCTACAACCTCATCAAGTTTTTTAGGTCGAAAAGATTCTGTCCACATTCGTTCAATAGTAACCAATATTCTTCCCTTACTTTATTATTTTAAATTAGAAATATGACCTTCTAATTAATCTTCGTCATCATCCCAGTCTTCATATTCTTCTTTATCATCCCAGTCTTCATCTGCTAAAGCTTCAGAGTTGTCATCCTCTTCCATATCAGCATCAGGTTGCATAGGAGCAAGAAGATATCCTAGTTTAATGCCAGTTCCACTATCATAAAATAACTTTAATGGATGATCAGTACTAAAAGCAAGAGAAACAGCCGCAAAAGCCTGATCTACAAGTACAAGATTCTTAAATGTATCAACAGAGTACAACGCTGAACAAACACCATCAGATTCAATTTCAAGATCATCTGAATCGTCAGCACCAACCGTAATTTGAATACTTACTTCCTTTTTATCTTGTTTACTACTAAATTTTAGGACGCCAGATTCAATCGTTATTTTAACGGATGGTTGAGGGCCTCCTATTATTGCAGCGTCCTTGATAAATTCAGTTAAAGCTCCACCTCTTAACTTTGCTTTAGCATTGAGTTCTAGTGAACTTGGATCAGGTAAAACGTTTTCTTCTCCCATTCTAAGAGGAAGAGTAAATTGCTTTTTCACATTACCTTCAAAAAGAAATTTCAAAGTCTGATTGGTTTCATCGAGTAGAATAGTTAGTGAATCATCCTTTCGGGCACGCTGTAAAATCTTTTTCAAATCTTGCATTTGGATAGTGAGAAGATAATCTTTATCACATTCAAAATCACCCCCGAAATAGGCTGGTTCGACCTTTAAGTCAACCATAGCGAATCTCGATTTATCCATGTTGCGTAGAGTCAAACCATCTTGCTGTGTAACCAAAAAAGTCCCATCATCCTCTAATACTGCGGCAGCTGCATTCATCACCTTTGTAAAAAGGTCTAAATTATCTACTTTAATTTTAAGTGTCATTAATATAGCTCCAATTCTCTCTGTTCGTTCTATAAATAGATATTCTACAATTTAAAAGTATTTTTAACTATAATTGCTCCTGATTTTATTGATTTTATTTGCATAGCGGTCGCCTTATAATTAAAATTTAGAAACCCCTAATAGGTATAAAGATTATAATTCGGTGTATATCACCGAAACAATGGAGAATTGAACATTTCTATGGGGTACTAAGGTTTTTCTGAAGAAGAGATAATAAATGAGTACCGAAAGATTTACCTCTTTTAGAAGGAAGGTATCCATGATCCTTACGGATGACTAACTCATTGGAAATTAAGAAAGAAATAGCAGATCGAGTCTTTGGGCTTAAATTCTTCGTTGATAACTCTAATCGTATCATTAAGCTTCTCATATTTTGAATACTCTGTCTTTCTGTTAAAATGATATTAAGACCTGTTAACATTGCTAAAAAGAGAAGTTCGAATTCAAAACCATTGTACTTAACCAAATTTTCATGGAATTGAAAGTGATATTGACTATTTATAGAATTTTTTGCTTGTATCATTTTCCTATGGGAACATTTGATATTTATCCTTTTAAATTATTAGTAGACACCAATTTCAAAGAAAAAAAGAGTTATTTGGGGAAATTGAGATGTGAAATAATTCATTTAAGTCCAAAATGAAAATCTGATAAATGAGATATTCAAAAACATAATGACAATTGAAAAAGAATTATTATAAATTGAAACAAAGCTTATTATATCATAAAGAGGTCAGCTCTTTATCAGCTCTTTGTAGATTGTTTCCTCAATGCTCTTCATTTTCTCCACACGGAAAACGATGATTGGATTTGTTCCAACCGATTGTTTTTTTCTTAATAGAATATCAACAATTGATTTTTGTGTATTTATATCATGTGAGTAGGCATTGATGTAAGGATCAAAGCAAGGAAGATCTTAATTATGATCAAAGCGACAAAATTGGTGTTCAAAAATTCAAACGAAATCTCTTTATAAAAAGAAATAATACATTTATTCATCGAGTTATTTAATAAATTTCGGATTTCTATTAGGAATACTGATGTACTTTCAATCGAAGGTAATGCAAGTGCAATCATTAAATTTAGGAAGACTTTTAGCAAAAAAAAAACAGCAGACTATTAGTGTTCTTCCAGATTTCTACTTAGATATTATAATTGACCCAAAGATTTCATATAAGAAATTAATGACTGAAATCGATCATATTTATTCTCGGGGAGGAGGGAATCTACTTGGAACCTCTATTCAACTCATTCCAGGAGGAAATGGATGTAATGTTGCCAGAGTCCTAACGTCTCTAGGAGCTTCTACAACATTTTTAACTGAAACATCTCCTTTTGGGAAAGTTTTGATTGAATATTATTTGCACTCTTTTAACATAAATACCGTTATTACGACTTCTGGAACTATTTCGTCTTCAGTAATTTTGGAAATTCCAACTGGTGACTCTAATCGTAGTAATGTAATGATGTCCGATGCTGGGAGTCTTGCTAACTTTAACTCATCCAAATTGAATTTACAACAATGGCAAATCCTTAAAACCAGTAATGCAATAGCTATTACAAATGCTGCAAACTTACAGATGGAAAATCTCGTTGAACATATTCTAACGAATGTTCCATCCTCAACTGTTGTATCTATAGACTTTTCTGATCTTACACCTCATATTTACCGTATTGATGCCTTTAGAAACAAAATTCTCTCACATTCAACCAAAGCTCCAACAATTATTGTTGGAAATGAAAACGAATTACCTTGTTTAGCTGGAAATTCTAATTTAAAACCAAAAAAAGCTGCTAAGAATTTATCTGATGAATTTCCTGAGATAATTTTCGGCCTTCATGAAAGTAAACAAGCTCAAGTTTGGAAAAATGGTGAACAATTAGCAGAAAAAGCTTGTTTCAATGTGAAAGTCATTAAAAAAGTTACTGGTGCAGGTGATGCTTGGCATGCAGGATTTCTATTTGCTGTACAACAAGATTTATCATTAGAAGATGCAACGATTTTTGCTAATGCTGTTGCTGGCTATTATATATCATCCAATGATAACCCAACGGTAGCGAAAATAATCGAATTTATGAATAAAACCTCTCTCTACTAGAGAATATCAAAATAAGAAAACTCACAGAATCAGTGACTTATTTAAATAGCCAATACAAAATAGATATATGATATACATGAATGAAAACTTAGAAGCAGAGATTAATCTTAATCAATTAAAAAATAACTTTCTTCAATACACTAGAAGAGCATTTAACATACTTCCTCAATTAAAAAAACCACACATGCTCGACATTGGATGTGGATCTGGTTTTCCAACTATTGAATTAGCAAAGTTGAGTGATGGTGAAATAATAGGAATTGATATTGATCAATCACTCCTGAATAAACTCAATAAAAAGATAGAAAAACAAGGTCTATCAAATCGAATTAAAACTATCAAGTGTTCTGCGTTTGAAATGGACTTTTCTGATGAAAGCTTTGATATTATTTGGGCTGAAGGAATGCAATTTCTAGGTTTTGAAAAGAGACTTAAGGATTGGAAAAAGTTCCTAAAACTTGATGGCTATCTAATACTCCATGATGGTATTAAGAATGTACCTAGTAAACTTAAATCGATACCTAAATGTGGATATAAACTTTTAGAATATTTTACATTACCAGAAGATGTTTGGTGGACTGATTATTATTATCCCCTAGAAAATCGTCTAAAAAATCTCCGTTCAAAAATTTATAATGATACAGAAAATTTAAAGGCAATCAAAAAACTTCAAGATGAAGTAAATTTTGTTAAAAAGAATCCAAAAACTGCTAGATCACTATTCTACATAATGCAAAGGCAAATTTAGTTTTTTTCCTACAGATTGACTCCCATCTCCTATGGATGAAATATTGGAAATACTAGTAAAGAATAAAAAATCTAATTTTATCGAATAAATTGCTGAATACTCATTATAATCATAATATTCTTTGTTTACTAATACTTTCTATATTTATGATAAATATTATAATTTAAAGCATATTAATTCATTTCATTAGAAATTCAAGACGGTCTAAACCTTTTATGAGATGATCTGCTTTCGGGGGTTCTCCAATATTATCATTAATCAGAATTTGAGTTCCTTTTTCAGAAACTTCTCCAACAACTGATGCAGGAAAACCAATCTTTGTTAAAAACTTAACAATCAATGATGCTACATCCTTCTCACAGATATAGATAACTGCACCAGAAGATATCAATTTAAACGGATTTATATTTAATATATTTGTGATCTTTTTTGTTACTTTAGCTATTGGCATTTTTTCAAGATTTATCCTGCAACCGAGTCCTTTCGGAATCAAACATTCATACAACGCGGCTAAAATTCCTCCTTCAGTCGCATCATGAACTAGATGAAGTGATTTATGCCATTTTTTGTTACATTCAATTACTTGATTGGAAATATCCAATTGTTTCCCGATTTCTATACCATTTTGGTATTCTAAAGATGTGATCTTTTCTATAAA
>JAUUVJ010000138.1 GCA_030589605.1 Candidatus Hodarchaeota archaeon
GATTCTCGTGCTCTGGAAGATCATGAAAAAACCCAAGCTGGACTCCATGTGAAACTAGAGGAAACTCTAAAATACCGTATTGACCGAGATAATAACTTAGTAGATGAAGAAAATAATTATCTAGAGACATTAAATAGTACTGGTAAAGTTATAGTGACCAACGTGGGAACTAAAGACAGAATTTGGGCGATTGATGCCACTTTGACTGAAGTTGATAATGTAACATTCAAAGTAGAAGAACATCAAAAATTTGCAGTTTTTGGAAATTCATTTGGACTAAAAGAGCTAGATCCCCAAGGACAAAAATACGTTTCTTTCGATTTTGAGGTAGAAGCTCCAAAATTGAAGCTTAAAGAAGATTTTTGGGATCTTGAGAAAACAGACTCACCACCAACATTCTCCCGTGGTACTGAAGCTGGGATGCGTTTTACTATTGAACTAACAAACGAATTTGACTGGCCTTTGAATGACATTGTCTTAAAAAAATATATTCCAGATGAATCTACAGATATTGGGTCTTTTAATGCAGACCAAGGACAAATTCAAGAAGATTCGGATGAAGACGGACGATTCATTCTGTGGAAAATTGAGGAACTTCCTTCTATGGAAACTTCAGCATCTAGTTGTGAATTACGAGTAACTATGGATGAAGAATCGAATGAACCGTATAGTGTAGGAGATACAATAGTCACATATCGATGTATAGAAAACTCTATGTCAAATCTTGGACTAGAAACAATAACTGGCTCTTCTTCCGTATTTCAATTTATCTCTCGTGAGGAACAAGAAGAGAATCCAGGTGATTTCGATTGTCAATTTGAATTGAAAAACACTAGTGAATTCGAATTGGATCTTGCAGAGATCAGAATTTATGAAGGACCTCTTGATGATGGAAATCTTCGATTAGAATGGCTTGGCCGAGATTTTCCAGAAGAAGAACGATCTATCGATTCTGGTGAAACATTCACATTAGACCCTTGGACCATAACTGTCGAAGAAGATGGAGCAATACCTCAATTTGGACGCGAACTCGATCTTTCTGTGAAGTATCTTTACGACGCCGAGATTATTGCTGAATGTGTACTTCCTGGGTATAAATTGCCTTTCTTCGACATAGAAGTGTCTAAAACGTATTCTTTAGCTACTATACCTTCTTTCCGTCGAACCGAAGTTATTACGGAAAACATCATCAAATCATCCGGTAGTACAGAAGTTCAATATCTACAATTACAGGATACAATTCCTGATGGTTTTGAAGCACCAGAATCTTCTAGTATTGAAATTAAAAAAGGTGAAGTTGAATTAAGCGAAAGTGACTTTACTGTTGAGGTTACAGAGAATAATCTTATCATAACATTAGAACATCTTGAAGACACATCAATCGGTTCTTTAGAACAAGATGAAGAATTATTTGTTAAATATCCAGTATTTGCTACTTCTCCAAAACCAGATGACGAATTTACTGGAATTCTCACCGTTTTGGCAAATATTTATCCTGCAGTTAAACCAGTAACAGCTGAAACAGAATCTGATACCATTACTGTGATTCACGAACGAAGAAAATTGAAAATTGGTAAGATGGTTCGATCTACTACCAGTGAGGATGCAAATGAATATGAGATAGTTATCACAGGTGTGAATGAAGGAAATGCAGTAATTCAAAACGTTGAAATCACAGATTTTCTTCCTCAAGGGTTTGAACTGGTATCTGATACAGAAGAAAATCCTCCAGTTGGATTTGAGGAACATTCCTCAGTCAAAGGTGGAAAAGCAATGAAATGGGTTTATGAAGAGGTACAACCTGAACAAAGTGTGGAGATTCGCTTCAAAATTCGAGCTCCAGGTGAACATGACCCCAAAGATGTCCATAAAATGCTTTTAGGATAGAAATTGTTATAAATAAACATATTGGTGAATATTCTCAATCCACCCTTTTCTTTTTTTTTACACTTTGTTTAGAATACAAAGTTTATGATATCATTGAATTACCCAAAGCTGTTTTCGTACTTTGTAAGATAACAACTACTTGTACTGAGGAATACTATTTTAAAAAATGAAGAATTGGATCCAAAGAAGATTAATAAATTCATTCTTACTCAAGCTTATATTTACTATTGAAACCTTGATGATACGGTTGTAGATGCTTTTATAATGGGAAAAACAAAAAGGATATAGTTTTTAAAATCAAATTATTCTGTTGTAATTGAAAATAAAGTAATAATAAATTTAGTAGTATTTGTTAATTATTATAAAAATACTTTTATTATTGTTAATAGGAATTGTGTTTCAATTTTACAATATGCATCCATCTCTAAGTGCTATAGAGAATATTGAATATCCAATGATGATAGCAAATATACCAGCCAAAAAACGTCATGAACGATCTGAAAAACTCATTCGTCAAGTAGGACTTTATGATAAACGAGACAACTCACCTGCAGAGCTATCTGGAGGAGAAAAGCAGCGAATTGGTATTGCACGAGCATTGACAAATGACCCAAAGGTGATAATTGCAGATGAACCGTCTGGTGATCTTGACTCAGAAAATGCAGGAAAAATTCTCAAATTATTAGCAGATATTAATCAGAATCAAGGGAAAACCATAATTATGGTGACCCATGATGAATCACTATTGACAGAGAATATGAAAGTTATTTACATTGAAGATGGAAATGTCGCACTTGCTCAAAAAAGCGTTCATATTGAACAGAAGGACTATCAAACCTTGGCGACTGAAGAATTTTCATAAAATAATTTTTTCGTTTTTTCTAATCGTTATGTTTAAATTTTATTCTGTAAATGGTTCTTTATTCAAGCATACTATGCCTGGAAAAGAAATTCAGATAAAATTGATTTTTTCTTCATAATTCACCATTACGATAGAATAATGTTGAAAGAGATGATATTATTTGTCAAAATCAACTATTACTTTCGAGGAAGTTAAATCTATTCTTCTCACAAAACCCATTCCAGAATTGGAGGAGTATATTACTTTGAAAGATAAGAAAGTTCAAGAAGAAGCTATGTTTTTGTTTTGGGCCTTGGATTTTTTTGAACAACACCCTAAGGAAATACCTTTAGAATCTAAAGATCAACTAATGAAAAATCGTGATTTCTTATTTTCTTGTCAAGAAATTATTATTAATAATAAATTGGAATTTTCATTTGAAAAATTTTCTCAAGGGTTTGTATTGGGGGCTTTGGAGTTTGTTATCCGTGAAAAAGAGGCCCAAATTAAGTTCTATTCAGAATTTATGAAACTCTATACTAAATTCAAACGTTGGTCCGAGCTAGGATTCCCTGATGAAGATTTTAAGAAAAATTGGGAGAAAAGGCTAGTTAGCATTGAAGAAATCAAAGATTGGATGAGACAAAGAGCAGAAAAATGGTATCCAATTCTAACTATGCTGATTAATTCAAAAAAATATCAAAAATCTACAAAAATAATATTAAAAACTTTGAGAAAGGGGAGAAAAGATGAAGCAGTTTTTCACATTCTTTCTGGAATCTTGCACTCCAATCCTCTCCTAAGTCAACGAATTAATAATTATTGTAATGAAAGAAATATTTCTTCTTCTGAATTAAAAAAACAACTAATGAGAACTTTCTTACGATTTTCTCGTGAAACATCGGATGAGAAAGTTAAAGATCTAAGCAAGATGCTTCTACAAGTTTTTCAAAAACCTGAAAGTAATTGAAGGTCTTTCTTTCTGGTTTTATTCGTGGTGGATGGCATTTTTAATCTATTTAGAATATTATTAATAGCAATCTGATAGATAAAGGTCATAATTCCAAAATTAAGATTAAAAATGAATAGTGTCCAATTTTGAATCTAACCAATTTTATCTATAGATCTTTAATTTTTCTCCCAATTCCAGAGACTAGCATTTCATACGTTTTTTGGATTCTATCCCAATTTTCTTCTCGATCTAAAGACCAATGTCTGCCGATTACAGAGACAACTTTTGTATTCCCTAGCAAATTTGCTTTATGTTCTAGCTGGTTGACATACATTGCTCCTGCTTCGGGTTTCTCTCCTCGTCGTCCGAGCATACCATGTAAAAATACTCTTGGAAGATTTTCTTTTTTTGCTAGATTCATTAAAGCTTCTAAGTATTCAATTGAACCATGAGAGCTATAAAAACTGATAATACCGAGAATATGTAAGTCAGTATCGTGTTTTTTAACATACTCAATTGTTTTAATAAATGCTGAATTACTAAAAAAGCTTCCATCCTTAATAGATTCAAAAATTCTCACTCTATCACTCACAATACGACGTCCAGCTCCCATATGTAAATGACCAATTTCACTATTACCAACTGTGCCTTCAGGCATACCTAGTGGTAATCCAGATGCTTTCAAAGTGGTAAATGGATATTTTTTCTGTAGAGAATCCATATTAGGAGTACCAAACTCAATGAATAAGTTGCCATATGGATTTGGATTATACCCCCATCCATCCAGTATCAAAAGAAGTATTTTTTGATTATTAAAGTTGTAAGATCTATTTTTTGAGATTATACTAATTCCCTGCATTTCTTTTGGTTGTTGTAAATCAAAAATATCTAATATTGTAGGACCAACATCAACTAAAGATCCATTAGTTCGTAATTCCACATCAACATTCTGCTGGGTTACCAGTAAAAATGGTACAGGGCTTAACGAATGACCAGTGTCTATTGACCCATCTGGGTAGAGCCATGATTCTGCAAGGCCATGATCTGCTGTGACAAGGGTGAAATATCCTTCAGAAACAGCCGATTCAACGATTCTGGCGAGCTGATAATCAACAGTCTTAATTGCTCTTTCTATTATCGATTTGTCTTCGATGTGCCCCATTACATCGCATGGAGAAATATTTGTTACGATTAAATCATGTTTTTTATCTTTCATAGTAGAAATTGTCGCATTTGCAACCTCAAGAGCCTTCATTTCAGGAAAATCAGCCAAATTAGCTGCTTCAAATGAGGGGATTATTTTTCGATCTTCCATTTCATATTGAATATGTTGTTTACCATTAAAGAAATACGTTAAATGTATTGCTTTTTCACTTTCAACGATTTTTATTACTCTCTTATTATTATCAGAGAGAAATTCTGTTAGATTATTCGTTATTTTACCTGTGGGAGGAAATGCAACATTAACCGCTAATTTAGGATGATATTCAATCATAGTGCTCATTTCTAGATCAAGTTGCTGTGTAGAGAAACGCGAGAAATCATTTTCTGTTAATGCTTGCGAGAGTTCAACCTCTCTTTCTCCTCTAATATTTGCAAAGATAAGCCCATCTTTTGGTTTTATTTTGCCATTAAAGTTTTTATTTTCGTCTATGAGGACAATTGGTTCGATTATTTCGTCATCTTGCCCTAGTTTATACGCTTCAAAAATCGCTTGGGCAAGTGGAGTGTCGTATTTATGTTTCATTGATATCACCTTGGGGTAAGGCTTTTTCATTTAGAAATTTTGATAAACCTGCTCCGATACAGATTAGTAAGACATCTAATCCACATATAACGATTACAAAGGGAGTAAATAGCGGTTTAAATATGGAGTATTGAGCAAGAGTTGGGTTAACAAAGTTAAACAAACCGAAAAAATCAGTGAAATCATTGAATGCAGTAATGATAATTACAATAAGGGTTCCTTTGTTGATTTCCATCTTAGAAAAAAATGGAACTATTGCTAAGGCTTGAACAATTAGCATAGTATGTCCTAACATTACAATTTCAGTGTTTACGGACGGAAAGTTGAATACAATTAGATATGTAATAACTGCACCTCTAATAGATTGAATAAATACAAAGAAATTATAATTCCCAAATTTCTGGTCTTCTTTTTGCAAGTAAAATCCTACCAATAAAAGCGCCGCCATTGGACAGTCTGGAACTAAAATCCAGAAAATTGGATGATACATTGATGAAAATCCTATGATCTCAAAATAATATATGAAACCAATTAGCGCCCCTAGGAAATTACCGAATGCTAAAATTACAACTAATTTGCTTGAGCTTAATAGCCTGCGCTCTAATTCAGCTATTAGAAATAGATTTTTTCGTATGGCATCTTTCATTGTTAATAAACCAATAAAATTTTTAATTAATTAGTGAATTGAAAATGAGATTGTAAGTTAAAGCTTTTAAACACGAGTATAATCTCATATTCAAGTTAATGTAGAGAGGCATAATTTTGATCGGTAATCGTGGAATATTGTTTAGTATCTTTGACAAGCAAAGGGGGGGCCAGTACCCATATTCTTTGAGAACATTACAAAAGAAGAGGCTTCGCACATCGCACTTCGATCTCAAATGACTCTTTCGATGATGAGTTCAGCGGAGTTAGAAACTGCTGAAGCGATATTGCAGTTCTCTGTGATAAAAAGAATTAGTTTCATCTTATTATTTCAAATTCCAACTCTGGATGGCTCAAAACTTATCGCATCTCTTTGTTATCTCGTTCCTCAGGTTCAACAGGTATTTCTTTACAAAATTGCTTCACTCCTTAAACTTAAAGCTGAAGAGCTAGCTTCAAAAATTCAACAACAATACAGATACTCTGAAAAGCAACCGTTCCCAGTTGCGATAGCTAATTTATTGAAGGAATGGAACATAGCTACAGGAAAAGAAGAAGATACCGTTCAAATTGAAGAACGGAAAGTAGGTTTATCTGAGAAGAAAGCTAAAGGAAGTGTATCATTCTTTCTATCTCAAGTGAAAAAAAACGAAGATAGGGTATTAGGGGCAATTTATAGGGAGAAAACGATTTTCGTGACTGGAGATCCTGGTTTAGTTGATTTATTAGTGCATAGTATGGATATGCTAGTACCGATAATTAGTTTACGGAAGATTGGATACACTGAGACCTTCGTTGACCCCTCTTATGCAGATATTATTGGAATAAGCACGGATTTAGTGAAAAGTTATCCAAATGAAGTTATCATTAATCTCAGAAAGAAACAAGTAAAAAATGGAGAAACTTGTCAATTTTCAAAACAATTAATAAAAAATCTTAGAAAGAATCCAGATACTATAGATGAAGTTCTTCGTTCTTCGATAAAAAAATTGCTTGAAGTTGTTGGATTACTTGTAGGTGCTTTTTCCTATCCTGAAGATGAAAGAAACCTGAAAATAGATGAAATTAAGAAGAAGAATAATGCAGGTTTAGTAGAATTAGCTGCAGAAATTGGTGGTCAAAGAAATCCGTTGATTCGTGAAATTCTAATAAATAAAGTTTCAGCTAAGTTCATAGATTGGATGGAGGAATTATAGGATTCAGCTTTTTTCAAAATAAGGATCGAAAAGTTTCTGCAAAATTTATAAGTCACTGAATAAAACTTCAGTATTACCTATTATTTTCTTATTAAGATTCTCAAATAGCTAAAATTCGGTGTGAATGATTATGATATCTCAATTTGATAATCCAGCTGACTTGATTGGGTTTGTTTTCGTAGTTATTGCAGTTATTCTTTTTTTATTACTAGGGATTCATCTTTTATTGTCATACCGAAAGAATAAACGTGAAGCTACGCTTTATATGAGTTTGATACTAATATTTGGTACTGGTGCTCTTATTTTTTTGGTATTAGAACAACTGATCCTCATTGCCTCAAATGTAGTAGCCAGTGATGCCCCCGAATTTAAAAGTTTTCTAGAATATAGTTTTGATGATATTAATGTTTTTTGGATAGCTTATCTTTGTGCCTGTGGGGCATATCTTACATCAGCTCTTGCCATACTATCAGCTATACTTTTTACTCAAAGTTTTCTTCCTGAAAAATACACTAAACTGATAATTATCCCAACAATAATGTTAACTTTATATGTCCTCATATTAGTGATAACTCCTTTTCAATGGATTGAAGTTGTAGGGGATTGGCAACCTAACCATGAAGACGGAACAGATTTAATTGTTTATCTTCTATTGTTTCCAAATTTATATTCAATAGTTGTTTTATTTGCATATCTGGTAATAACACTTTATAAAGAAGGAAAATCTCGCTGGAAACAAACATTTGTGCTTGCAATTGGACAACTGTTTCTTTCTATTGGTTATACCGTTGAGATAATTAATATTCCTGATCCTACAATAACTTTATTTGCACGATTTGCCATTATGTTGTATCCTATCGTCATGTGGCTAGGATTCACTCCCCCAAATTGGTTTAAAAAGATCATTGGAGTTTGAAAGCAATTCTAGTTCTATTTCTTTGTTCTCAAATGTCGATAAATTACTTAAGCAGAAAAGTTAACTTCATTTAGGCAATGATTTAAAAAAGTTCAGGAGATGTAGAACTATCAACGGGAGAATGATTATTTATTAAATACACAAAGGTGAAAGTCGTATGACTACTCCAAGTGTTCGTAGTGTTGATGATTTAGGAATAAAAATGGAAAAATATGTTGTTCAGCTGAATGAACAGCGTTTCAATCAAATTGCCGGTTTACCATTTGATAAAGAGAAAATGAAATCTATTTCTGAAACATTATCCAATTTAAGTTCTGAGTTTCTTAATACTAATACTGAACCTCGAGCTGCGTTTTTAAATTGTATAGATCTTATAGCTCAGAGTAGGAAATTACCTACAACACTTGAAATCTATGAAAAGAGAACCACAGCTATCTCGTCAAATAAATTCAATATTCATAACAAACCTGTGAACTGGGGAAGCTGGAGGCAATTTAATGCTCAGAGTTCAAAATCAAACGATCGTAAAAAACTATTTGATGAGTTTTTATCAAATAGTATGCAAATTGGGCCATTAATCGAAAAGCGTTTTAATATCTCACATCAGGTCTATTCTCTTTACGATAGTACTCCTCTGAACGCTTACTTGGAACAGGAAATGATCTCATATGAAAAATTAATAGATTTGATAACCTCCCTAGGAGATCTAGCTAAGAAATCCTTTTTAGCAGCATCAGATCATTTTGCTCCAGAAGTTCTTGGGAAAGAATCATTTGAATATTATGATGATTTTTATGTTGCTAGGGGCAAAATTTATTCACCATTAAACAAGTTTTTAGAAAAGAAAAATCCTTTAAAGGTCATTAAAAGAGTGTTATCTAATTGGGGTTTTGATAAAGACATTTCTCAAATAAGAATTGATAATGAAAATCGTGAGAAAAAAACCCCCTCAGCATTCTGTTTTGGTATAACAATACCGACTGACGTAAGAGTAGTGTACAAGCATCTATCCCCTTTCAGTGATTTTGTGAGTATATTTCATGAATTTGGTCACGCAATTCATAATACATCAGGAAAAGC
>JAUUVJ010000215.1 GCA_030589605.1 Candidatus Hodarchaeota archaeon
AATAAAACCATAATTAATCCAAACTCGATCAATCCTATTATAACAAAACCAAATAAGATAATACCAATTCTAAATCCAGTGTTGGATCTAAAAAACCGCTGAATTCTGATGATCCTGGAATGTTCTGGAATAGTTTTCTTATATGAATTATTATTAATCATTACTCATTAACCATTAGAGAGATAATTTGAAAAACCTGAAATGATCTTCAATGTTTGCTTTGACAGTTACATTTATGATTTATATCATCATTGTATATACAAATATACTCTCTAATATACTCATTTTATTAAATTGAAGTTGGTCGTTTATGAAAGAACTTCAAGCTATTATTGATGTAAAAGAATTAATAAAGAATTATGGTACATTCCCTGTATTCGATGGACTATCATTTACAATCAACAAAGGTTCTTGTACGGGCCTAGTCGGGCCTAATGGGTCGGGGAAGACCACTTTGTTCAAGTGCTTACTTGGTCTTACTGAAGTAACATATGGACAGATTTCTTTTTTTGGAGACGAAACGTGCAAAGACGGTCTTGTAAGGCACAAGACTTTACACACTTGTAGGAAGCGTATTGGTTACGTTCCAGAAGAGAATGTCTTTTATGAACATTTATCTCCAAAAGAATACCTCCAGATGGTTGCCTCAGTCATCCGAATACCAAAGGATATTCAAACCATTCGAGTAGACGCGTTGCTAAGTGCATTTAAATTGAAACGTTGGGCGGAGCAGATGATAACCACCTTATCTGAAGGAAATAGACAACGTTTATCCATCGCTGCTGCCTTTGTCCAAGGATCTGAACTTCTACTTCTGGATGAACCTCTTAACGGACTTGATCCTGGTGGAAGACATTACTGTTTAAATTTACTCACACAATTCATGGAAAAAGGAGTGCCTGAGCTCGTTATTACTTCTCCAGGAACTATTCTTATCAGCAGTCATTTACTTGGTGATATAGAGCGTATCTGTACAGACGTTATTATATTGAACCATGATTGTCAAGTAGTAGCTCGTGGTTCTCTCTCTGAGGTACGCAATAGACTAACGGAGGATGCAAACCTTGAGGATGTTTACCTTGCTGTAGTCGAAGGTTGGGAGGAAGAATAATTGGAAACAACGAAGGATTTGATTGAAAAAGTTTATGATTTGAGTCGTTTACGAATAAAAATTGGTCTCAAAAGACATTCTCCCATTATATTTACAATTGGTACATTATTTTTTTTGGTTTATGCGTTCATTTTTGGAATTCTTCTAGCTATTCTGTTTTTGGGTATTTTTTCACAACTAGGTCCAGAAAACTTCCACCCACCATTTCCTTATAGAGACTTATTATCATTCGGATTTTTAGTCTTCTTTGCCACAATTTTGTCTTATTTGATTACTGCTGGAGCGACTGGACTTCGGAACCCTTTTATTAGTGGGCGACAAGATGCTCACTTTTTTCAACGCGTCCCAGTTGATTCATCTGTAATGTATGTCTCAACACGAATAACTGATTCTCTCAAAATGGCCTTACTATTTGGACCGATGATTGTAGTTTTGTTCGGACCTTTAATGCTGGTACTTCATTTACCTTTGTGGAGAATAGTAGGCGTACTAATTGTATGTTTTCTTACTTACAATCTTTGTGGAAACAGTGCAGAATTGGCCTTTTTTGCTTTTAGGAGGTTCAGACGTAAGGGAAATTGGGCAACAATATGGTTGGATAGTAGTTCTCCAATTATCGGCATTATTTTCCTTGGGATTCCTGTAATAGCACTTCTAATGTTACAGCAAAATATTTTCACCAATTTCAAAACTCTTTCCAATTACGCTCTTTTTCCCTTGATTAATACATCAGTATCAGCAACAGGATTTTTCTTCCGATCTGGTGTTCCTTTAGTAAGTTGGTTTGCTCTGTTAATTCTATTTTTGGAATCAGTCATACTTTCATGTGTCACTAGCATTGTTGCAGTGAAATACAAACCAATGGAGGATATAACAGAGATCATACCTGTATTGTCATTTCAAGCAACACAAATAGAGGACCTTATCGGTGGAAAAACCATTGAACCTCATGAGATAATTAACGAAAATATCAAGGGTACAACTATTATCAGTGGTAAATCACCTTGGCGAGCTTATCTATTAAAGGATTGGCTTGCTATTAAACGTATTCGCATGTTACGGAAACATTTTTACCAAGCTCCGATTATTGTTACTGGAATTACCATTATTATTTTATTCATTATACCAAAAGAGAATACATTATCCTATACAATACTAATCATAGTTATTTATCGAATGGCTGATTTTTTCATGCAAATTATGCAACTAGAAATTAAGGATCCAATGCAGCGTTTCCCAGTAAATAAATGGGATATGAGAAAAAGTAAGTTTCTCCTAGGATTGTTGGGAACAGGTTTTTATAGTATTCCTTTGTTAGTAGTTAAAGGACCAATTAGTTTATTGATCATAATCTTTATATCAGGATTGAGCATAATTCTTGGAAAGACAAGACTAATAAACTCCAAGCTTACTAGATACTTCATACTAATAATGATTACAATTTTAACGGCACCATTACTCCTGTTATTTTAAATTTCTTTAAATCTACTGTCTTGAGACAAACATATATCGCGAACCGAAATATCGCGAACCGAAATCCATCTCATTCCAGCCCCCCTTCGGGGGCTTAGGATTAGTTAGTTGAATCACTAATTCAAACAATATGATTAAAAATTTGGGTCATAATTGCGTGCATTTCTTTTAACGCTGGGGTTAATTGATCAGTGTTTTTACGTTCCTTACTATTTTCACCTCTAATTGCTTTCATTCTTATATTATTGAATCTAGAAGCTTCCATCATTCTGTTTTTATCACTCAAAAGCATATTGCTGTATTCTTGGAATAATTCCAATAAATGATATTTTTTAACTCCTGCAATTAAAACTCCTAGTTGCGGTTCCTGCATCACTAATGTCCCTATTCCAAAAATTCTTTCTTCAAATGTCTGGACGTAACTAACCATTGTTAAAGATCTATAAAGATAGACTTTCCTAGTTTTTATAAAGATCCCCCTTTCTATAATGAGCATTTTTGGATAAAAAGTGTATTTTATATATTTCCTGGCAAATAGTAGATAGGATGGGGTTATCAATATGAATAGCATAAGAATCAAATAACCCGAAACCAAAAACATGAGAAATAGAAGCATTACTAGGAAAGCTACAAATGCTACTGAAAACAAGATTATTCCATGAGAATCCTGAATATAATCAAGTAATTTAAACCAATTTACCTGAAGGACAGTTTCTTTCAGGATACTTATAATAAGGATACTTGATAAGTTAATAATGAGAAACCATATCAGTGATGAAATAGAAATTGAATAAAGCCATTTTTTAGCTGGTCGAAGGACTAAAAGGGGTTGCTCCTCATTCAATAGTCATTACCACCTAAGTAAAACTTTAGATTCCTAGAAAAAGAAGCTTTTTCAATCATTGAGTCTTTCCACAGTCTTTCTAAATTCCCTAATTTCAGCTATCAGCTCTTTTATAAGTTCAGAGAATTCTGTTTCTTTTTGATTATCAATACTTTCAATATATGAAGTATCTTCAGCAGTTGTACTGTAAATGCCTTTCAATCGTTTTATTTTATGGTATATGAAATCGTATGTTTCTTTCAATTCTTCATTGTCTAATCCCTCAATATATTGATCTACTCCCAGCTTACCTGACATTGGTAGTGCGGTACCTGCTGTTTCAATTGATAAATGACCCACGTTGAATAATCTATCGAATGGACCCAGGGTAATTCCGATATTCGTTATTGTTCTGTATGGAACAAAAATTTTTGTTTTTGATAAACGTCCACGTCTGACTATCAATGCTTCATCTGTTATCGTGTAGGAAAGCGTTTTAATCAACCATGGAATCCCTATTGCTGAATAAATACCAATTATTAGTGTGAGTAAAATAGTACAAATTAAACCCAACTCAAACATTACTGACCCTATTGAAGTATTCGTTGAGTTCACTTCTTCATATGGTAGAATAGCTAAAATTCCAAAAAATCCAAGAATGAAAGAATCAAGTAATATAAGCCAAATAATTAACTTAACTATTCTCTTAACTAAATAATTTTGTCCTGGAGATAATAATCTTCCATCTGAGTATTCAAGATTTCCAGAACTTGACTTTTTCATTTTAAAATCCTCCAACAGCTAAATCAGAAAAAATAAACTAATTTATTTATCCTCTTTTCATTTATAAATTCATTTAACTCCGAACCCAAATGATGCCTAAGATAAGGCTTCGCCTTTGTTATTGCTTACCCAGCACTTCGAACATTTAAAATCCTCTCTTTTTCCTATCATCAAAAGTTATCCAGTATAATATTCTGTGGAAATTGAAACTAAAGTAAAATAACTTTAAGAACTTTAAACCATTCAAAGAAATCAAAGATAGAAGAATCCATTGATTAGTGTTAAAGAAAGGAGTAGTAAGTATGATTCTCATCCAAACCTATCAGGAGCTTTATTATGCCCTAAAAGTCCTTCAAATATTGAAAGAAAGCGATGAATCCCTGTATGAAAAACTTCATGAGCTAATTGATAACGAGATTAATAAACTTGTATGATCAAGAAAATTTGCTACGGAATCCGTACTCTTGTTATTTTAAATTTCTTGGTACTGATACTATTTTCAATTTACCCATTGAAGATCTTATAAATATCAAAATCCATTCAAAACCGACATTTCCTTAATCTTACCTCTTATCAAGTATTAAATTTATCTGACTGATTATAAGAACACATTTTTGAATTAGAATGCCTGAATGGATTTATATGACAATAATATTTGGGATTAGAACGAACAAAGGAGCGTTGATTACTACTGATTGTCGTGCTACAAGTTCAGATGGAGAAATTAAAAAAGTTCAAAAGATCTTTCTACGTTAAAATGGCACTTTTTAAGCATAACAAAGTTGAGTGGATATATAGAGAATTCGAGTCCTGAGGAAACGATATTGGTATAAGATCTGATAGGAGAATGCTTATCCAATTCATAGATCAAAAATAATTTAAGAATTAAAATCATGAATAATGTGAACTATCTTTTTATTTGAAAGAAGGAATATATGGTTAAGTATAAGAGAACTATCGGAAAAACTCGAGGAGTATTTCAGACATATATGGAAAGACGTTTTGGTAGTCAACGAGGGATTGTTTTAACAGCATTACTTTTCGCAATTTGCCATATTCCCTCACATATCTTAGGTAGCGGATTATTTCTTGGTTCATTTATGATCATGTTAGTTTTTTATGGGGCATTGTTGTATGGTTATGTTTGGTATCGTACTCGCAATATCTGGGTGATTTCTATCGCACATATGCTCAACAATTCTGCTGCCACCGTTGTCTATAACTTCCTAAATTAAATGCTCATATACTTGTCTGTTCAGTGAACAAGAAAAATAGAATCCACTATCCTCAGCTATCTAAATAAAAAGACTATTGGGAGGGGGGGGAGGGTCCAGCTTATCTTCGATAGCTTCCCAGTCCTGACACACTGTATAAAGGGTATTTTAGATATGTTTAGGTAGAATTTTTCATTCAATATGAGTTTATTTCGAATATAAATAAGCGATCAATCATCTAGTGATTGATCTAGATGACAACTAAAAATGAGGAAACATATCACTCAATTTTGCTAGATGATCGAGAACCCATTCAATTAGCAATCGAGATGGAAAAATACGGACATGAAGTGGAAATAAAACGGCTAAAGGCGGGTGATTTTGAGGGAAAGACTTCTATTGGGGAAATCAAACGAGGAGATGATTTTTTCGCGTCAATAGTTGATAGACGGCTAATCAATCAGGCGAAAAAAATGCATCAGACTGGTAAAAAACGCTTTCTGATCTTAGCAGGCAATATGAGTGATGAACGGTTTCGAATGAAACCAGTCCTTGGTACAATGCTCGAAATGGTCTTTCAGTATGAAATCGCGATCATTCCCGTTATGAACGTCGAAGCGACCATAGCCTATGCCATACACAGTATCCTGACAAAAGTAGATGGTAAGAAACCCTATCCAGTCAATTATACGCAAACTCGTAGATATACCACAGGATTAGAACGCAATACTAATCGAGAAATGTTTCGATCAATACCTGGCATTGGGCCCAAAAGGGCTTTTGCAGTCGAAAGCTCTGAGTATAATACGATGGAGAAATTAGTTAATGCCAGTCTAGAGCAATTAAATTCCATTCCACATATCGGGAAAAAATCAGCACAAACAATCTATGAAGCCCTTCGTGGAATACCACCAGTTGTCAAATGATGATCAGGTATGTCCTGAAATGCATTTTGCCACAAATCAAATCGGACAAATAATTGAAGCGACAAATCTTCGGACAGGATTTGAGAGGCGAGAAAATCAATATTATTGCCCTGAATGCCAACAAGAGGTTTATGTAGCTCTATCAGGACTGGGAAATGACCATTTTCGACATAAACCAGGACATCAGATATGCTTTTACTCCTCATCAAGTGGTCAAAAGCGAAATAAAAAGCAAGATTGGAGTGAATTTTTGGAGGTAAGAGAACGATTAACCAGTTTATTTGAACAGGAAAAGCATAAAATAACCAAAAAATCCCCCTTACAATGGGAAACAGCAAGTACGATCATACTAGTACTCCCGTTTTATCTTCCTGAAAAACAAATTCTCACCCGACACACGAGAGCTCACACGGCAAATAAACAGCTCATATTGCTAATCCCACAACTAATAACCGATCAACAGTATGAAAACCTCTCAAGATATCGGAATTTTCGACTAAGAGTGCGAGCTATCCACAAATATGCTCAACAGTATTGTGCTGTAGGATTGATTCTAACAGATGGAGAAATATTCCTTCGGTTAGATAACCCTCAGCCAGTGTGGAGTAAACGAATTGGGCGATATTGTAAAACCATTGTTGATTATGATGTTCGTATTGTGTCTTCACAAGTGTTTATGAAAG
>JAUUVJ010000160.1 GCA_030589605.1 Candidatus Hodarchaeota archaeon
GATTTAGTGAGTGTCCAATAAATGTGATACTGAATAATATTTGGGCTACTAAAAAAAGAGATAAACCTTGAATTAAACCTTTTTCCATTCCAAGGTCACCTGCTAAACAGAATAATAATGCACCTATCAATACAATGTATAATAAGGATTCATCAGGACGCATCATAAAAACAAATGATGCTGCAAGCAAAGCGGGTATTCCCTTGATCAAAGTGCTGTAATTTGCTATTCTTGTTATAATTTCGTTTTCAATAGCAAATTCATTCACTTTTATACTCTTAAGAATTATAAAAAGAAAGCCAAATAGCCAAAAAAGGATGAAATAGATTAATTCCAGCATAATTTTCACATAACTAATTTTGAAAGTCAAAAGATTATAATTTTATTTTTCCATTTTTGAAAAACGACTTTATTTTTCTATCTTCTTCTGACAATGGTTTCTTTAGGGTCTTTCTTATTGGTTTTGTTGATGATTTAGATGCGATTCTCCTATGTGGTGGAGATTCTTTCCTTAATGTAAGAGAAATTCGTTTCTTCACAAAGTCAATTTGTTTTACACGGGTTTTAACTATATCTCCTACCTTTAATCCAGCATCTCGAGGGTGTTTAATGAATTTGGTATCAGACATCTCCGATAGATGTATTAATCCGTTTGTTTTGACTCCAATATCTACGAAACATCCGAAATCAACAATATTATTGATAGTTCCCTCAACTTCCATTCCTTCAGTTAAATCTTCGATATTAAGAACATCTGTTTTTAAGAGTGGTTTTGAAAAGTCTTCCCTTGGATCTCTGTATGGATTTTGTAAAATATGAATAATATCTGAGACGGTTTCTTGATGCTCTTTTTTTTTCAATTGGGTTGCTGCAAATTTTGGATTCAGCATTTTTATTTTTGCTTGAAGTTTTTTACGAGAATCTTTTTGTATAAGATCAGTTTTTTTAAAACCAGTTAGTTCGATTACTTCTTCTGCTAATTCATATGATTCTGGATGAATAGGACTGTTATCAAAAGGTTCTGGGGATTCTGGGATTCTTAAAAATCCTGATGCTTGTTCAAATGTTCGACCTCCAATCCCCTTTACCTTCTTCAATTCCTCTCGATAAATAAATGCTCCATTTTCTTCCCGATAATTTAAAATATTTTTAGCAATTAATTTCGATATTCCACTAACATATTTTAATAACGATTTTGAAGCTGTATTAAGATCTACTCCTATCAAATTAACTGAATCTATAACAACATCTCTCAATGCTACAGATAACCCTGGTAAATCGTGTTGATATTGACCTATTCCCAAAGATTTAGGAGCAATCTTTACTAGTTCTGCTAATGGATCTTGGAGTCTTCTAGCAATCGAAATTGCACCTCTAATCGAAACATTGAGATCAGGAAACTCTTCTCTGGCAATATCTGATGCACTATACACTGATGCTCCTGCTTCACTTACAATAATGTATTTAAGATCAATTCCTTTCGCAATTTCAGCAATTAATTGTTCAGTTTCTCTTGATGCTGTACCATTACCAATAGCTACCAAGTTAATGTTTTCCTCTTTTAGAATTTGTTTAATTACTGATCTAGATTTCTCCCATTCTTTTTGAGGAGGATGTGGGTAGATTGTACCAGTTTTTATAACAGATCCAGTTTCTGATATAGCTGTATATTTACAACCAGTTCTATAAGCAGGGTCTAAGCCTAAAATTCTTTGTTTCACTTGTGATGATAACAATACTTGCTTTAGATTTTCAGCAAATAGTTTAATAGAGTGATTTTCTGCTTCTTCAAGTTGAATTCTTTTAATTTCTCTATTCATACTTGGACCAAGTAACCTTTTCCAGCAATCATCAGTTGCGATACTTAATTGTTCTTCTGCTTCCAAGAGAGTGCCATTTGGTTGAATTATATTGTCTTTTAAAGTTGAAAGAACTTTTTTATTATCGAATATTACCTTGAAATTTAGAAATCCTTCTTTATCTCCCCTGATCATTGCAAGTAATCTATGAGGAGGAGTTTTTAAAGCATTTTCTTCATATTTCTCTCCATTCTCATCCCCGAAATACTTCTCGTATTTTTTACCTTCTTGAAGTTTTTTTGACGATGGATCTTCTTCAACATCCATTTTATGAAGGATAGATACTTCAGTTGTAAATTTAGCTGTCTTAAAAAAAGAGTTTTTAACAAGTTCACGAATTTTTATATTGTTAGTAATATCTTCAGCAATGATATCCCTTACACCATTAAGTACGTCTTCCACTTTATTCAGTTCTATTTCATCATTCAAATATTTTTTTGCTAGATCTGACACTGATTTTCCATTAGTACCCTTTTGGTTCCATACTAATTCCACTAATGGCTCCAAACCTTTTTCACGTGCGATTTGGCCTCGGGTCTTTTTCTTTTTCTTATAAGGTCTATATATTTCTTTTAATTCACCTAATGTACTTGCTTTTTGAATAAAATTCTCTAGTTCTAGGGTTAATTTCCCTTGTTCTCTAATTTTTTCTAAAACCCCTTGTTTTTCTTTAATAAGACGAGTTTTTGTTTGATATTTTTCTTCGATATTCCTAATTTGGGTCTCATCTAAAGAACCAGTAATCTCTTTTCGATATCTGGAAATGAATGGAACAGTATTTCCTTCTTCCAATAATTTAAGGGTTTTTCCAACCTGTTTGGTTGTGATATTCATTATTTGTGCAATATCAGTTACAATAATGCATTGTTGATCATTTGAAATAGTCGTCGTAGCCATTTAATCCGCCTTGGATGAATTTACTTCAAATAGCAAGATTTTAGCAATAGTCTTTCTTATCTTTTGTAGGATTTCATAAATATTATTTTTGATTATCTTTCAATATTGGAGGGATCTTCCCATGACATCTTGTTTTGACTTGTTGCTCGTTAATTGATTCGATTTATAGATAATGAACTGCAATAATTATTATTTGACCTGTATATTCTATCTATTGAAAAAAAATGGTCTATAATTAGGTGTCTATGAAGTTAGTTCCATTTTTTATTTAAAAGTATCTATAAATTAATATAGATTATGATAGATAGATAGATATTTAACGACTTGTTGTGTTTCATACTATAAAATCGAATGCAGGTAAATAACTGATGGTTTTTTTTATTTCTATTTATTCACTTCTTATGCTTACAATTACTTTTCTAGCATTATTTTTACTACTTTACCCTTTAATCTTACGACCGAAATCAAAAGTATCTATCTATTTTACATTAACGATAACATGTTCTTTCATTTGGTGTGCTGCCTATACACTTCAAATATCGGTAACTGATCTTAGTCTTCAAATATTTCTTGTTTTTATACAATATATTGGAATTATGGCCCTTTCTCCCTTTTTATTATTATTCATTCTTGCTTTTACAAATCGTGATGAAGTCACCACAAATCCACTTCTAGTTTTACTATTTTTTCCCCCTCTAATTCATTTTCTATTACTTATCACAAACTTTTCTTTTGGACATTATTTGTTTTATCAATCAGTTGAATTAATCACAACAACTCCATTTTATAGTCTTGATATTTCTTATGGGCTAGCTTTCTATAGTCATACATTATATTCATATTTAATGGTCATTCTTGGAGCTTATTTTCTTGCTAGGACTTATATCTTTGAGTCTAAAAGCAATCTACTGTACCGAAAACAGTTATCGATCTTTTTAATTAGTATAATATTCCCTATAAGTGGGAATATAATTCGAGTGTTTAAATTAATAGAACCAATCACTTTTCTCGATTTAACTCCGATTTTTTTTGTCATATGCTATATTTTGTTTACTTATGCATTATTTGAAATCGGGTTTCTTGATATTGTTCCTATAGCTCGCCAAAGAGTATTTGAAGAGATTTCTGATGGATTAATCGTAATAGATCAGAATTATCGTCTTGTTGATTTAAATAATGTTGCCCTTAAGCTTTTGTTTTCTGCAACGGATACAGCTAAGGTTTATAGAAGGAATATTCTCGATTTTTTTAAAGAACAAAGTTCTCAAGAGACCAATAATAAAAAGATAGATGAAATCCAGATGGGGTTAGATAAAATCGTAAGTGGAGAATCTTCTTCTTTTTCAACAGAACTGGAATTTCTTTTTCCTCAACGTAAAATTCAACAAATATTTTACAATCTTCTTGTTACACCCCTTAAACAGAAAGGTGATAAGTTTATAGGATTTGTTGGAATCCTGAGTGATATTACCGACCGAAAAGAAGCTGAAAGATCCTTACAGGAAAAGTCTAATCTTCAAGAACTTATTCTTAAATTGCTATCTCATGATCTTCGGAACCATCTTAATGTCTTAAAAGGATATTCTGAATTAGCTACAGATACTAGTGAGATAGAGGAACTAAAAGAATACCTTAAAGCCATAGATATTAAGAGTGATGCCACTATTCATCTTATAGAGGAAGTAACTTCTTATCTAGAAGTAGGAAACATGCTTCGATCTCAACAGTTCGAGAAATATGATTTAAAAGAAATTGTGAACAGAATAATAAAACAATTGAAACCAGAATTTGATACAACCAATATTCAGATAGATGTAAAGGTACCATCATCCCCTGCCAATATCTTAGCTAATTTTGCAATTAATAGTCTCATATTAAACTTATTAATGAATGCCATCAAGTTCAGCCCATCAAATGGTGTTGTTTCCATTCTTTTAGAAGAAAAACCTCCAAATTGGTGCTTACGTATTTCTGACCAAGGCCCTGGAATTCCAGACAGTTTAAAAGAGAAAGTATTTGAACCATTTACCTCATTTGGAGAAAAGAGGGGTACTGGTCTTGGTCTCACAATAGTGAAAGAAAGCATTCAATATTTTCTTGGTAAAATATCGATCGAAGATTCAAAACCCACTGGTGCTACTTTTATTATCGAAATTCCGAAATTCATTGATTGAAGTAGTCAGAAAAATAAAATAATGTTGCTACTATCAATTTTAAAAGATTATTTATATCCTGATTCAATGATAGTGATGTTTATGAAGGTTCAATACACGTTTTACAAACCTAAAAAAGGACTAGAAGAGATCCAAGCTACAATATATAATGAAGCGTTAAGGAAATATGGAAAAGGAGTTACTGTAACTGCTGAGCAGATAAAGCAAAGATATGATTCAGAAAAACCAGATCCTAAAGGAATTCGCTATGCATTTAAAGATGATGATACACCCTTAGCTTATATTCAAACTAGAGTTACGGAGGGTGATGATGAAAAAAGAACATATATTGGATACCCTTGGGTTATAAATGAATGTCCATTGGAAGTTCAAGAGAAACTCTTTGATGAAATGTTGAAATATATCAAAACAAGAGATACAAATAGTAAAATTGTCATGGGCTTATTAAGAGATTCATGGATTGACGCTATTGAGTTTACTAAAAGTAAAGGGTTTATGCTTGTTGATGAAAATCCTCAATATTCCATAGATGTTTCAAAAGTGAATAATGTAGAACAAACTAAATATCTCTCCCGAAAAGCTACAGAAGACGATTTAAATATCATGGTAGATTTAATTAAATCAGATCCAATTGCGAACAAATTTTTTCCAAATGATGAAGCAATTTCAGGCTATTTCAAAAATAGTGTCTTACCTGATGGTCATACAATATTAATTTTTTGTGAAGATCAACTTGTAAGTTCTGGAGCTCCTCTCAAAGGTTTTTTCCAAGATGGAGTGATTTTAAGATTCTCTTCTTTACGACCAAAGTTTGAAGATGCTTGGAATATTCTCATAGTGGAAATATGTAAGCACATGTGTAAAGAAAACTGGCAAGAACCTTTTTTTATTTCAACTCGAGGGTCTGATGAGCGAGAAGAATTCATTAAAAATTTAGGAGGAATAAAAGACCATACTATGTTATTATTTGAACTTACTGCTCCTTGAGTATACCTAATTTCATGATTTCCTGGAATTTTTAAGGAAGAAATACTACAACGATTGATAAAAGAAATATTGCCAGAAACGTGAAAAAAAGGAAAGCAAACATTGGTGATTCTTCTAAAAATTCTTTTGTAAATAATCGGGCAATTTCTTTACCGATACTTAACTGTCTTCGAAGACTCAATTTATTGCGATCAAAAATAGTAATACCAAAGATTTTTATGGTTGGTATCATGTGAATTAGACACCATAGAACCACAACAGGTATCGCCAGTAGTGAAAGTAGACCAATAAGAAGAAATTTAGGATTATTTACACTATTAATTAGACTAAATAAAAAGATAATTGTACAAATGAACACCAAGAATATCATAGCCCAGAACCAACTCTCAATTGAATAATAGAGTTTATCTGGGGTACTAGTATCTGAGACACGTGACCTAAGACGTGTTTTAATCTCTTGTGCTTTTACTGAACGGTATTCTTCCTTTTTTTCTCCTGAAGGAACAGTGGTTTCATCGAATTCTTCTTTAATTCCATCGATAAATTCTTTACTAGTATCTCTTATTTTTTTAAATAATTTACCTGACTTTCCTTCTTCTTTGGCCATTCTTGAATCACCAAATGGGTGATCTAATCTTTTAATATCTGGTTTTGCGAGAAGAGATTTTTAATTTGACAGTTACTCCTTCTCCTTTTAATACTTCATATTTAGTTCCAGATCCTAACACCATTGGTATTTCTGCTTTGATAATTGTATCATCCCGAGTAGCATCAGCTTCTCTGACTTTTATAGGAATTGGAATGGTTTTTCCTGAATCCTTTGATTCATCAAATGAAATCCATAAAGTGAAATCTTGCTTAGCTGAATAGGTCATATTTTCTGTAATCTTTATTTCCCCTTCAAATGGGATTCGGTAATCGTGTTTGGGAGTTCTTCCATCGTGTTGCATTTTTTGAATATTGGATTGTTCTTAATAATGTATATATTAATGCAATTTGGAATTATTGGAACTGGAATTTCGTGATAAGATCAAATAAGCTTACTTAAAAAGACCTTAAATATTGTAGGTTATGATGATTGGATAGAAGTGGTTGGTGTGGTTGGTGTGACTATGACTATCCAACCTCAGGTAATAATTTCGACGTGGAAGACCCCTCTTCAGGGATGAATATGGTCTTTGTTGCTCATTTAGTTGACCAATCCTTCCGGAACACTTTCGTTGAAAACAGTTATTTCAATGATCTAGAAAATGTGGAATTCAAGATTGCTGGTGAAGGAGATCATACATTAAAAGATGATTTTGATATAGATTTTATGAGTTTAGTACTTAGTTGGACACCAGGATCAACTAATATTGTTACTTTGTTTGACAACTCGTATAACGACGCAAAAAACGCACTAGGACTTTCTGATGATTGGGATCATTTACAGGGCACAAGGTCTAATAACCATGGATTTGATTTACTCTTTTGTCACTCTTGGGAGCTGAATACTTTGTTTGGTTACGGCGCAGGTAGAGCGAATCATCCAGGAAACAATGCATTAGTCATGAAAGGGTTCTACCCCAACGGTGTCGAGGAAAAACCAGAATACATTGACTGTGATCTTGTATCTTTACACGAAACTTTGCACACATTTGACTGCTATACGAGCGAGGCTGGTCACTGTCCATACAGTGGTTACATTATGCATGCAAACGACTGTGACTATACATGCACAGTAACACAGAGGGTACTTTGCTTGATAACATCGACCAATATGATGGATTATAAATGATCATCATCATTCGTTTTTTTTTTCGGACTGGATTAAGTAAAATATTTATGCAACCAAGATTTTTCAAATTTCTAATCTAGAAAATACTGAAAAATAGCGAGCTATAAAATGCAAAGAATTAAAATAACTATACTACTGGGACTCCTGCTTGGAGGCATTTTTGTAGCAATATCCACGATACAACCCGTCTATGCAGTAAGAAAGTCAGTAGAATACTATTATATCAATTTAAATGATAATGATAGGTTAAAAGTCAGGACAGCGATGGATATGGCTATACCTAGAGATGTGATCATAAGTAGCATACTCCAAGGGCTTGGAAGAAAACTTGCTAGTCCTATTGAAGCAAACGTAATTGGTTATGATCCTACAATATTACCTCGAGCCTATGACATTGATGGTGCTTTAGATCTTATGGAAGAGGTCTTTGGTTACAGGTATAACGACTCTGCTGAATTAGCTGAAGATCGAGAAGGATATTTTCCAATGGTACTCATGGCTCCTACCTCCCGTGATGATAGGATGCAATGGGCTGCTTTAGTAACAAAAAACTTCCAAGAAATTGGCATTGACACGACATTGAAGTACACCAACTGGAATATTGCTGATCCTCGTGTTTTCTCACCAGCTGAAGGTGAACAAGGCTTTGATTATGCACATGGTGGACAAGATACATTCTTCGCAGGATGGTCTAGTAACCCCAACACTGATGTCAGCCAATGGTTTGGTA
>JAUUVJ010000015.1 GCA_030589605.1 Candidatus Hodarchaeota archaeon
ATAGAAGTTTTTTCTTCTTCACTAGATATTTCATCTGGCGAAAAATAAATCGCAAATGCACACAAAAAGATAAGGATCACTACTATATAGAAAATCGCTCCATTAAAGAACCCGAGTCCCTTTTGATATAAAACACCTCCAATGAGAAATCCAATAAGTTGTCCTAACATTCCGATTCCATCAATCGTTCCTACAAGTCGTCCTCTATTCTTCCCCTTTGTAGCTTCCGCTTGTAATTGCCTTATTCCCAGATCACTCCCTGACCAGAAAATTTCCAGAAAACATGTACAAGAAATAAGAAAAAAAGCAGCAAATAAACTTGAATCCCATAGAATGATAATTCTATGACCAATAAAAGCGATTAAATACACAATTCCCGCTATCACCTCGCCCCGTACCACATAAACCTTCGCTAGATTTGGATTATTATTAAGTCGCGGGCCCCATATTCTCAATTGTCCTATTGTAGAGGTTGCTAAATTGGCAGTTCCCAATAAGGCAGATAGTGTATTCGATAGTCCTAAAAACGTACGTAAATACACATAAAAGAAAGCATAAAAAATCGCTCTTCGTAAAAACGAGAGAAACGAAAAAATGCTTATTGAAAACATTAAACCTTTGATATTCATCTGTTGGTTAATCCTTTTCGTCTTTGTTACTTGATTGTTCAACAGAGGAAGTACAAATCATAGATCTAGTACGAGATACACCTGACATTTCAGCAATTTTAATCAATTTTTTCTCAAATGAATTGATATTCTTAGTTCTCATTTTGATGATGATATCCTCCTGACCAGCAACAATATGAAATTCCAAGACATCCAATTCATCCATCTGAGACGTGATCTTATCTTTCAATCCATATAAACCTTCAACTCCTTTATTACCTCCAAATTCCAATAAAACGAATGCAGTAATATCTTTACCAAGTTTCCTGTCATCAGTTATAACAGCATAACGTATAATACCTGAATCTTCGAGTTTCTTGATACGTTTTTGGATAGTTTGTCTTGCAACATTAAGCTCTTCTGCAATCGCTTGATGAGACATCTTAGGGTTTTTTTTCATCAATCTGATGATTTCTTTATCCTTTTCATCGATAATTTTATCTTTCGTACTATGAGTCAAAAGGAACACCACAGTCCTATACCTAATACTATGCTAATAATTATACTACTCAATAAGTACACTGTTAATATATTTATTTAATTATTGATTTAAAAAACAAAAAATATATCTTTGATATAACATAATGCTACTTATCCTATAGTAGCAAAAAGGTACGAAATAATTCTTAAAAAATTACTAAGTGTATACGCAAATATATATAAATTGGCTAATCGTAAGGTTTACATGAGAAGGAGTTGATAAAATGAAAGTCAAATCATACGAAAATAATACCTATCAAAAAATAATCGAATTTGGACTCAATCGTCCTTGGAGCCTTTTCCTTGGATTGTTATATATCTTTACCGCTCTGTTTGCTCTAACGAGTATAAATGGGCGTTTTCTATTAGAGCTAAATCCTACCGTAATTCAATTTTTACTCTCATCCGTTGCCTTTATTCTGTTATTAGTCATTGGATACGTTTTGCTTTCCAACGAATATCGTGTCATTTGGGGATTCTCATTTCTAGTTTATGCAGTGACTTTTCTTGGTTTATCATTGAATGCAATTAATTCATCCTTTGCAGGTATAAATGACCCACTGCTCAGTCAATTTTGGTTACTACCACTGATTATCCTTAACTGTGGGTTATGGATTGGAACTAGTAGCTTATTCTTTGAAAATAAAAAGTTAATTTATTTGCCTTCCCTCCTCATATTTGTACTTGGAAATAGTTGGTTCTTGTTTGGATCTATTGTTCTGAAGAACATGGAACTGACAATCTCTATCTATTCACTGGGATTATTTGTACCTGTAGTATTAGGAGCAGCTTTTATTTGGTACCATTTTGGAAAAGATACACAATACGTTTCTCCTTGGTTTTTAGCAATTGGATTCGGTTTGTTTGGTGTAATACACATATTCTGGAACCCTTGGTACACTGCAGTTCTTGGACCTATGTTTTATCCGATCTTCATTCTCTACATTGTTTCTCTTGGACTAATACTTACAGGCATTCGTACATTAACAAAAGAATCAAATAATAACACTTGTCACCTATCTTAAATATCTGGGTTCGAGGGAGTTTTTTTTCTATTTTAATTTAGATAATATGGAAATAACCCTATTAGAAGTTAGATACATTGATTAATATCTTCAAGTATTAATTACAAAAAGCTAGCTCAAAATAATTTTGAATATATGTATCTAAAGAAAGTATGATATTCTGTTAATTCTTTAATAGACGGTATATATTAGACTAACAGATTAGAATTATATTATTTATAAGGAAAAGAATAGTAATTTAAATAAACAAAATGTAGCTTAAAGGAAATAAAGGTTCCTTCTTAATTAAATTACATCACTGAAAGCTTTTTATCACTATTAATTATTCTAATTTTGTGTTTATAGGACTAAAAGCGTAATATTTGAACCCCATTAAACAGCGATAGGCCAGAGGAATGTAGAATTTGACAAAAAAAAATCAGAATACGTATGGTTATACATCTATTAATCCTATTACTGATGTAGTTGTGGGAAGCAATGGAACATGGACTCTGACTTATACCATTGGAAAACATGGTATCGACGATGGAGGACACATAAAAATCGCTTGGAGGGATGTCACTGATTGGAAAAGACCCCAGTTCGCAGAACCAACCGAAGCTAACTATACTACTATTAGTTGTGAAACGAGTGGAAAAGCTGAATTAGATTGTAATTTCAATGTTCCAGGTTATAAACGTCCTTGGAGACCCTGTTTAATCGTTACAGTTTTTGACGGATATTTAGCTGAAGGGGATACTATAACCATTATTTATGGTGACACAAGTAAAGAAGGGCCTGGCTCAATGGCCCAAACATTTATTGAAGACAGTTTTGAATTTCGAGTTCTTGTTGATCCTTTTGGTACTAGTCAATATTTTCTAGTTCCTAATCCACCAGTTTTAAAGTTGATTGCTGCTGAACCAGATGAGCTAGAGGTGAATATTCCTTCAGAAGAAGTAATTGGAAATCCTACATGGCTCTCTGTGAGAATAAAAGACAAGTGGGGAAATTTATCACCACAATTTAAAGAAACCATTTTTTTTTCATCTAGCGATCTAAAAACTAGCATTCCTAAAGATTACATATTCACATCCAAAGACGGAGGAGCTGTTCTTTTTGAAGATATCACATTTCAAACCCCTGGTATTCATTACATTACAGTATCAGGTTTAAAAAATAATAGAGTTGGCATTAGTAATCCTATTGTGGTTCTTGAAAAACCAAGAGAAGAAAAATTATTTTGGGGAGATTTACACGGACAAACAGAAGAAACTGTTGGTACAGGAACAGTCGATCAGTACTTTCGATTTGCTAAAGATGCTGCTGCACTCGATTTTGCATCTCATGTAGGTAACGATTTTCAAATCACCAATGATCATTACAAAGATACCCAAAGAGTAGTTAAAGAGTTTCATGAACCAGGGAAGTTTGTTACTTTCTTAGGATATGAATGGTCAGGTAATACTCCTGCAGGAGGAGATCATAACGTTTACTTCCTAAAAGACGACCAACCTATTCATCGTAGTAGTCATGCTCAAATAGAGGATAAATCAGATGAGGAAACCGATCGTTATCCTATTTCAGAACTATTTGACACTTTTCGAGGAAGAAACGATGTTATAGTTATTCCTCATATCGGTGGGCGCAGAGCGATTTTGGATTACTATGAACCAAGTTTGACACCTTTTATAGAAATATGTTCAGTCCACGGACACTTTGAATGGTTTGCAAGAGAAGCAATGAAAAGTGGCAATCTAAAAGTAGGATTTGTAGGGGGAAGTGATGATCATACTTGTAGACCTGGAGGAGCACGACCCACTTCAAAGGTGGAAGCTGTTAATGGAGGATTGATGGGTACCTATGCTAAAGAATTAACCCGAGAATCTTTGTGGAATGCTTTTCAAAAAAGACATGTGTATGCAACTACTGGTGAGAGAATTATCTTACGTGTAACCTGTGGTGATGCAATGATGGGAGATGAAATAACCATTAATCATCCCCCAACAATAAATATAGAAGTTATTGGCACAAACAGCTTAGAAAAAGTTGAGATTATTCGTGGACTAGATACTATATACACTCACCCGTTTATTCAACCAAATTTGTCGTATGACATGATAAGAATAATGTGGAGTGGTGCTAGAGTTACCACAAGACGAAGAAACACAGATTGGAGTGGTGAAATCAAACTAAACAAAGGAAAAATCTTATCTGCGGAAGAATTCGCATTTGATCTTCCTTGGAATGGTATTATCGAAAAAACTGATCAAAAGGTGTTGTATTCCTCAATGACCTCTGGTGATTGTGATGGAATTATCCTTAAGTTAGAAGCATCAGAAGACACTAGAATATCTTTCAAGACAAATCCTGCTCAATTTTCCTTCCAATTAAACCAATTAAACGAACCATTGATCGTAGAAGCAGGAAACATTGAACAAAAAGTGGAAGTCTCGCGTATATCAGAACAAAAAACTCCTCACAATGTGAAATTCAATTACACCGATCAGAATATGAAACCAGGTGTTAATGCGTATTATGTTAAGGTTTTACAGAGTGACGGAGAAAAAGCATGGTCAAGCCCGATATTCATAAAGTATAACGAAAAAGACAAAATGGGTATGTAGGTTAATTCTTATCAATTATAGAAGAAACACGAATCATCCCATTTTTCCTTGAAAAGAATTTTATTAACAAAGGACAATAGAGAGAATAATCATGCAATATTCGATAGAGCTTCAGTTTAATACTCACAGTAATCAACAGATTCAGAGAATTATTAATCTGTTAATGAAAGAAAAAGTCATTAGTGTGGCTATTGAACAGATTATCACACCTCATCTTACTCTAGCTGTATATGACGCTTTAGATATTAATGAAGCAATTAATAATATAGAGTCTTTGAGAAATAAATTCAAAGCTTTTGACCTCAAATTGTCTGGTATAGGGTTATTTCCCTCAGATGAACCTCCTCTCTTCCTCATTCCAAAAGTAACTATTGAACTCTTGACTTTGCATAAATATATTTGTGAATTATTTGATTTGTATAAGAATTCCCAATGGCAACATTATAAACCAGAAAATTGGATACCACACTGTTCAGTAGCTTTATATCTCTCAAAGAAGAAAATATTTGATGCAATTGATATTGTTCTCAAATATTTTCAGCCTTTTATCGTAAGAATTGATAAAATAGTTCTCACAGAATTCTCCCTTCATACTTTAATCCACCGAAAAAAACTTCCTGATTAATCATTTAACAGACAGTCTCAACATTCAGACCCATTTGTCATGAATAATTTAACTAATGATTGCTTATGTATAAATATTCAAATGTAAGTTGATGGATTATGTCAAACATTGAATCATTTAAAAAATCGCTTGAATTAGAAGAGTTTTATTCTCAATTTCGGTTAATCAAGGCTTGGGGATTAATGATTCTTTGTTTAGGAACACTAATAATATTAGATAAAACAACATATCTATTATCTCAGATTTTTCACTTCTCTATTCAAGAAATGACCCAATTTTTTGATCTCTATTATTTTATTAATAATATATTGTACCCTATTATCATTATATCGGCTTTCATATTATTACCATCACTTACTCTAATATACACCTTTTTTTCCGTAAAAACTACAAAAATTAGGAATAATCAAATCTCCTATCAAAGAACAACCAAATTTGCAGGAGTTCTTCTGATTTTTTATCCCTCTTCCTTTTTCATCCCGTTTATATTTTCGATTTTTTCTTTTAACACTAGTACAATAACTTTAAATGATGTCTTTGGTCAAGTATCAATCGAACTAGCATCTTTTGCATTTTCTTGCCTCTTATCTGTTTATTTATTAAACAAGATAGTGATAGAATACAGATTTAAAGAATTACGAAATCTAGGTTTATTTTTTCTTTTGCTAAGCTTTCTTATTTTCATCTATCATTTTTTTCTTGTATTCTTAGATCTAGGATGGATTATTATCGATCTTATCAATATACCAAGCACTCTGCTGAATCAATTTGTAAATAATCTTCCTGATCCAATTAATCCACTAGTAGATGGATCATTCAGAATTATTCTTTCTATTTTCTACATACCCATTCTTCTAAATTGTATTTATCTATTAATATTACTAAGTTCGTTCTTACTTTGTGGCATTACAACAATAAGAAATGCAAATCAATCTTTAAAGCATAAAATAACATTATTTGATGAAGAAAATGATCTTATAAAAGCTACAGTTGTTAAAACAGATCTAATATTCCCTGAAAACCAAAGTTTTTCTTCATCAGTCCGTTTTACAATTATGATGATTTTAATTGTTCATACAACAGCTACCTTTTCAGAACTTCAAAATTTACTCAAGTTAACCCCTGGCCGCTTAGATTATCATATTAACCAACTTGTCAATGAAGAGTTAATACTAAGAAAAAAAGCATTTGTTTCACAACGAGCACTTACTGTTGTTAAAATCACTGAAAAAGGAATAACCTCCTTTAAAAACCATACAGCTCAAATTCAAAGTATAATAAATAGAATATCATAATTAAAATGAGAAAGGTATCAACTAAATTCTAGTTAAAATTCTATAATTCTAAAACTACCTTAATTTTTGATTTATTATCTGGTTTCTTTTCTACTGAATTTATATTTAGAGAACACTAATAATTTATACATTTTCTAGTATTTTTGAATTATTAATTCAATTAATATATTTCAAGGATTAACATAATCATAATTATTTCGTGATTCTTTTTTTCTGATACATTAGTATTGAAAATAAAAGTCATTCTATTTCCCAGAGAGTTTTTTTGTTTCACTCCGTTTTCCAGAGTAGTATCTCGTTTTTTATACAGTAGTTAGATAATCTATTCAAAATTCTTTCATTGCTAGAAATTAAACAAAATTAATATTTGATGATGATTTAAGATGGAGAATCAGGACAATTCAAATTGCAATTTATGTAATCAAGAGCTAAAACCAGGATTAAGTGCCATAGGGAAGAAAATCTTTCAATGTCGTAACACGAAATGCCCTAGCGGACAATTGATTAGTATTGAAACAAGGTTGAATACCATTGAAAAGAAACTGAACATTGAATACATTCCTATTTGTGATATTTCTGTTAATAAAAAAGAAATAATCAGACCTATAAAAGAAAATTACTATTCTGATATCGAAATGCTTCCTCTTATGTCCTTAAAAGCAGCTAAACATAAATTTTATGAGTTGGAAACTAAATTAGGAAGGAGAAGACTTTTATCCCAGATACAGAATGTAGCTAACGGTATGAAAAGAGCCATATCTACGACATCATCTTCAAATTATTCTCTTGAGAAATTAAAGAACTATACAATTCTTTTAGCATACTTAGGAAAACCTTTTGTTGCTGCAAAGCAATTATTAGATATTGGAGGAGAAGAAACAATTCTCTTCATGGCAGAAATAATTGAACGAGCGAATTCGGTTTTAGTTAGATCAATTCAAAGACCAGTTGATCCTAAAACCTTCTACAGTAGCTTATTTAGGATGGCTAATAGGAATGAACTATCAACAAAAATTAAAGACGATTTAAGAATTCTAGCAGGTTATAAGCCTGAAATTAAGAAAATAACACCGGAAAAAATACCTGTATCTCCAAAACAGAAAACGAAATCACAAACTCTACCAATACACTCAATTAACATAACTACTCACTCTTCTTACTCTCCAAAAAAGATAAAAGATGTTTCTTTCAACTCTAATGATCATTTACAATTTAACTGGCTAGAGAAATTTAAACCAAAAGAAGGATGGGAGTTTACTATAGGAGCAAATTGGTTAAGATGGGTAGGTGTGGGAATTATTCTACTATCACTATTTGCATTGATCGTATGGTCAAGTCAATTTGTACAATTATCTGAGAGACGAAAAATTATTGAGATAACAACTTTTCTCAGTGTTATAATTATCGCATTTATACTCCATCTATCATCTTTTTTCTTGATAAGAAGATCAAAACAAAGTAAAATTCAATACAACACACCACTTGCATATTCTCTTGCCTTTTTAGCATTTGGTATCTATTATCTCATAGCTTTTACCTTACGATTTCATTCATCCAGTCCTATCTCTGGAAATGAATCAATTTATCTTATTCTATGCTTACTATTAATTTTCACTTTAGTAATTACAGCTTGGAACCACAATTCTAGTGTTTTATTTCTCGAAGGATTTACTTTTGTGATGTGGTTAATTTGGCATATTTCGTCTCAGATCAACACAGATAAATTGCAAAACTTTCCTATTGATATTCTTTGGTTTAGCTATTTTATGTTAATATTGGTCTTTCTAGGACTGGCATATATTCGTAAAGACATGATGATGACCACAAGCATTCAAATACTTGCAGTTTCTGTACTATTCTTTCCAAATTCATCTGAGGTTTTTGCTACTCATCTAGTAGTCGGAACTTTTAATGCTACTACACTTTTATTATTATGTATTAGTATATCGTATTTTCTTATTGGATTCAAGTTTCCATTAGGGGTACCAAACCAGTTTAATGATTTAATTTCTCGAGATCACATATCTATTACCTCACTCACTCCTGTATTCGCTAGCTTCTTTTTATTAAGCTACAATCTTATTTCGGAACAAACATTTACCCCATTCTTCTTTTTGTTTACAACAGTATATCTATGTCTTGCATATTATCAAAAAGATTTAGGAATGACTTTTTTAATCGTTCTTTTGACCCAACTCTTCTGGTTGTTATCTGTTGGCACGATGGAAAATACATTTATTCTCATTCCAGAGATAAATAAAACTTTAGTTGTATTGTTGTTTTTAACTTTAATAAATTGGTTTATAGCTTTGAAATTCCCGCTAGAAGCCCAACCCCGCTTCTGGAAATCGATTTATCGTAAACATCTGACTTATATTGCAGTAGGACCAATTTTTATAAGTTTCTTTATAATGCTAACGAATTCAATATCAAGTAGCATTTTCATTATCTATTTAGTCCTTTTTTGTATGCTTTGGAGTTCCATTAAAGGTTCCACAGTAGAAACTTCGAATTTTCCTTTCGATTCTATAACTACTTTCGATTTTGTGGTTTATTCTTCAATTATCCTTTACCTGATCGCAATTATAATTCATCCAAATGATACTTTTGGTCTTCTCCTTGGTTTCTTTGTCTTTCCCCTATTAATGTTATCAACACAAAATATTCCAACGAAATTTAACCAAAAAAACGAAATTAAAGAATATTACGTGATTTTAAATAATCTTTTTACCTCATTAACATTTTTAATCATGGTGATCAGTGGATTCTTCACCCAGTTTTCAGAATCAGTTTCCTCTATTATACCGATTATTGATCTCCAAAATGAGTATAATTGGGCATTCTTAGGGTATTTATGGATAATAGCTGTTTCAATTATTTCAATTACTAATTATCGTAATTATATCAGTAGGAATATCTCGAAATTAGTCATTTGCATTATTCCTCTATTTACTATGGCATTATATTTACTATTTGTACCCGTTTCAGATGTAATTGCTGTTTCGTTTATACTAACGAGTTATATTCAATTAATAACATTATGGTTGTTTTTGGAGAAAAAAAACGATTCAAAAACTCAGATTACTACTGGTGAACATTTGTATGTTCTCCCAAGTCTTATGTTACTTCAAGTTATCACTTATTTGATGCAAAAGAGAGAGATTATTAATTGGAGTCTATCAATTGGACTTTTTATTAATTTAATCTTACCCTTTTCATTAGGAATTATTATGATTGTACGAAAGAAGATTAATCCAGTGGTAGATAGTTACTTGATTATCTCAACTCCAGTTGTTACCTACTTGTTATTTTTACTCTATAGTTCTCGGTTACAAGATGAATCTTGGACTATTCAAGTTGTTTTTCTTGGAGTTTGCCTTTTCTATATCTATCTGCGAATTTTATTTGAAAATAGATACTTGAAACCAAATAATAATCCCCAAATAAGACTACAATCCTTTTTCCAATCTAAATCAACCCTCACTATTGAAGGACTTCTTGGAAATAAGATTCTATTCTTATATCTCTCTGTGATTGCTAACATCACGATTTATTTCTCAATGATGTTAGTAAATACCATCGCGATCAGCGTTTTTTTAATATACTTAGTTCTTTGTTGTATTCTTTGGAGATCCATTAAAGACTTCCTGGTAGATATTCCTGATTTAGATCTTTATAATGTATCCATTTTTGATTTAATGGTTTACACATCGGGTTTCCTGTATTTTACTACAATTTTACTCGAACCAGACGATTCTCTTGGTTTCCTCCTTGGTTTTCTTGTTTTTCCATTATTACTAGTATTAGCTCAAATCCTTTCAGAAATATATAGCAAAAATAAGAATATAGAAGAAAAATATGTAATAATAAACAGTATCTACACCTCGCTAATCTTTATAATTATAGCAGGGAGTGGATATTTCTCTCAAGTTTCAAAATTAATTTCTTCATTTGTGTCGAATCCACTGATTATTGATGTAAATAATTGGGTTTTCTTTGGATTCTTATGGATTATTCTTATTTCGATCCTTGCAGTAATTATGTTCCATACCAATATCAATGATTATCTTTCAAAGATAACACTATGTATGACCCCTCTAATCACTTTGACTATCTATCTAATCACGGTTCCTGTTTCAGAGATAATAGCCATCTCATTTATAATAGCGAGTTATATCTACTTACTAATACTATGGTTGCTTTTAGAGAAAAAATCAGATTCAACCACTCAAACCACCTCTGAAGAACACTTGTATCTTCTTCCAACCCTTGCATTACTCCAAGTTCTCACACATTTTCTGCAATTTATCTCTATTATCAACTGGACCATTTTTATTGGAATTGGGTTAAATTTAATCCTACCATTATTATTCGGAGCTGGTATGATAATACGAAAACGAGTTAATCACGTAATGGATAGTTATCTAATTTTATATATCTCAATTGTAACATGTGTTCAATTTTTATTAATCGATTCACAACAACAGAGCGAAGCATGGCTTATACAACTTGTCTATCTGGGAGTATGTTTGGCCTATATCTATGGACGAATCATAGGGGAAAAAAATACCTTAAGAATGGCTAATGACTCCAAAGCTTTGCTAAATTTCATTTTTCCAAGGGAACGATCCTTTTCACATGCAGAGAATTTCGGACTTAATCTTCTAATAATGAGCGTTTTAGGATTTATCAGTACTACTATCTGTTTTAAGTTTTTTAATTCTATCTCTTTACCCACATTAACATTGACCTTTTTTGATTCAATAATTCTTCTTTCAATAGTTATATCCTTGATACTTTTAAGTTTAAACAGACGTGTAGCATTAATGAACGCATTAACTATTTATACGATTGTAATAGCAATTCGTTTGCAATTTTTGAATGAAATTAACGTCTCTGATTGGAATGTGTTTATCTTTACAGGTCTAGCTATCCAAATAATCATACATCTGCTATTAATTAGGATAGATAAATCAGAAAGGCTCTTAGGAGTTTCAACAGAAAAGTGGCAACTCAAATTTCAAGGCCGTGAAACTTGGACTACTGACTCATTACAACTAATTGCATTGTTAAATCCTCTTTTTCTTTACTATTTTATATTAGAAGTATTTGGAACTATAATTCTGTCCAAAGACAATATGATTTTATCTGTAATAATTGTATCAATACTCTTAGGTATATATTACGTTGTACTCACAAGAAAGAATGTTTCAAATACGATCATTGAAAGTGGGCTGTTCTTCTCAGTAATAATTGCTTGGGGGATGACCTCTATTTGTAGAGAATTAATTGAAATGATATATTTCACTACTGCTTGTACAGCTTTTCTGTGTATATTGCTAGGATTATGGATTTTCAAGAAAGAATGGAGATTTTTGGGATTAGGTATAATTGGGGGTACTATGGTTTTCTCAACACTGTACCTTGTCCAATTATCTGAAGCATTGCTCACAATCATTGGTTTTGGAATGCTTGGTATAATATCAATTATAATTGGTTTTTTATATTCGAAATTTGCTAGCCAATTCAAAAATAGAGAAGACGAAGAAGAAAGGAAGGAGGGAGTGATCCAAGGATTATAAAAAAAAAGATTTAAAGAGGAATATCATATTCTTTTCCTCTACAATTTAATTTTTTGATACTAAAGTATTCTAAGAACCTTTCCATGAAGTGATGAATTCCCACAAGGTTTTATACAGATTTTCAAATACAGATAGATAAGCAACTTCAAATCCATGGCTATTTTCCCGAATATGCCCTACACAAGCGGTTTGTGGACTAGCTCCGATATTCCCAACATATCCCGCATCACTTCCACTTACTGTATAAACCACTTGTTGAAGTTCAGTTCCAGCATTTTTTGCTGATTCAGAAAGCTCTTTGATTAAATTTCGACTATAGAAGTACGTTCGATCTCGAATTCGAATACCAGGACGACTATCCAGTTCCATGGGGGAAGGAGAAGCAATAGGACAGCCATCAACCGCAATGAAGTATGTAGGATTTAATGATTGAGCTAAAAATTTGGCACCAAAACAGCCAATTTCCTCAGTAGTAGTAAAAGCAATAACTAAACTAACAAAAGGTGTCACTTTTTGTGTTTTAAGTGCGTTTAATAAACGTAATAATGCAACAACTCCCATTTTATCATCAAATGTCCAAGCAGCAATCATCGGATTGGTCTCATTCCCAAATAATATTGGTCCACGATCAGATTGCTGTGGTACAATCAGGGTTCCAGGCTTAACTCCGTAATTTTTAAGCACTTCAAGACTAAGTCCTGTGATGATTTTAACATCCTTCCACTCTATCATCGATTGCACACTACCTGCTGCATGACCTGACCCCATAGAAGTGACTCCTTGGAAGGTTTTATGATCCCCAAAAATTTCCACAGGTCGCTCACCAAATTTCCATGTAAGGCTACCTCCTACTCTTTCTACATCTAAAGTACCATCAGAATTTATTTTTGTAACCATTAATCCGATTTCATCCATATGAGCAGCTAAACAACACGTTTCCTCACTATCTTTTTGACCTGTTATTTGGATATAGACATTACCAGCATAATCCTTTATAGGATCATAACCCCACTCGGTACACTTGGTAAAAATGTAATCTGCTAATTTATCCTCCATCCCAGAAGGAGAAGGGATAGCTAGTAATTCAGAAAAAAGTTGAATTATTTCATTCTGTTTATATTTTTCATAAAGATCTAATTCCATAAAACTACCTCATTAATAGGACGAAATATCCTATCTATTTTTCTTATTTAATTGAGAATATTCATAGACTAAATACTTTTTTCCAGCTCCTTTGTTCCATTCTCTCGCTACTACGTAATTTTGAATTCTTTTTTTTTTTTTACTAAATTTCTAATTTACATAATCGACTTTAGTGGATAGTGGTAGATGGCGAGAGGAAGTTCCTACCAATATGGTAAATGTTCCAGCTTCAGCAATAAATTTGTGTTCTTTTTCTGAGTAAAATTCAAAAGCACTTTGATTTAAAGTTACGGAAACAGTTTTTGATTCTCCAGGTTTTAAATAAACCTTTTCAAAGGCCTGTAGCTCTTTCGGGGGACGATCGACTGAACACTTATCATCGGAAATATAAATTTGAATTATTTCAGCACCTTCTATTTTCCCTACATTTACTACATCTATAGAAACTATAAATGTACCTGAATCTTTCACTGTATTTCTATCTACCTTTAAATCCGATAATTTAAATTCAGTATATGATAAGCCAAAGCCAAACGGAAAAAATGGTTCAATTTGGTTCTTATCGAAATGACGATATCCTATATAAATCCCTTCATCGTAGTAGATCTTTAAGGCTTCCAAATCACCAGGAAATCTTCTTTCTGATACATGAGCTGGGTGATCTGAAATTTTTACAGGATAAGTAACAGGAAGTTTTCCAGAAGGATTAACATCCCCAAAAACACAACGAGCAATCGCATTTCCACCCATCATTCCTGGGTACCATGCGTTTAAGACAGCAGGTACCTTTTCAAACCATGGGGAAAGATCTAATGGACTTCCAACAATTAATATAATGACTGTATTTGGATTTTTCTTTACTGTTTCTTCCAATAATCGTTCCTGCTCATTTGGGAGACGATAAATTGTTCGATCTCGACCTTCAGCATCTGCTTCTTTTTTGCTAAAGAACATCGAAAATATCCCACCACCATTATCTAACCCTAATACAAGAAACACTACATCTGCCTCTTCAGGATTCTCAACCATCTCCGCCTTATCATCAATGAAATTTACGATTCCATCATAGGGAGTGATAAAAAATGGTGGAACAACAGCAGAACTTCCTCCATGAAGACGTTTTCCAAAAATTTTTTTGGCATTTGGCCCAAGAACTGCTACTTTCTTTATATCATCAATGTTAATTGGTAAAGTCTCGTTGTCATTTTTGAGTAAAACCAAAGATTCTTCAGCTATTTTTTGTGCAAGATCCTGATGTTCAGGAATATCTATCACTTTAGGAGCAATCGGGGTCTCTTCGTCCAATAGTTTAACGCGAATAATTGTGCGAAGAAGTGGTTTAACCACATAATCAATATCTTCTTCAGTAATAAGCCCTTTTGAAAGGGCTTTATGTACTTTTTTTGGTGTGTAGACACTTTTAAAAAAGAGGCTTGCAATTCTACTCTTACCAAGTAATTTTCCGGGCATTTCCAAACTAAGACCTGCCTTAATACACCCAGCTGCTCCAGAAGTGTTTCTAGTTGCTCCCCAATCGGTAACAACGTGACCAGTAAATCCTAGCTGATCTCTCAATATCTCACGTAAGACTAGCTTATTTTCTGCCCCATAAGTACCATAAATCTTGTTAAAGCAGCACATAAGACCCCAAGGATCTGATTTTTCAATAATTCGTTTGTAATTCTTGACATAGACTTCATAGAGAGTACGTTCATCGAGTACGGTATCAATGCTCATCCTTTTCGTTTCCGAGTTATTAGTAATGTAGTGTTTAATACAAGATGCGATGTTTTGAGATTGAATTCCATTGACAAGCTCAGCTCCTATATCTGAAGAGAGGATAGGATCTTCACTTAAATATTCAAAATTTCTACCACAAAAAGGTGAACGGATAATATTAACTCCAGGACCAAGTATTTGATGCCTTCCTGTTAATCTTACTTCTTTACCAATAGCTTTTCCCATATCATAAGCTAATTTTTTATTCCAAGTAGCAGCAAGTCCAATAGTTGCAGGAAATCTGGTCCTTTTTCCATCATGACTAGAGTGATGCGCCACTCCTAAAGGGCCATCAGTCATACCGAATTCAGGAATCTTTAAGCGTTCAATAGAATTAGTTGTCCAGAATCCACGTCCCCGTATTAATAGGATCTTTTCATCAAGTGTCAGTTGATTTAATAGGTCTTCGACCCTTTCTTCTACATCTAAATTAGCGTTTAAATATTTTGATTTTTCTTGCATATTTATCACTTGAATTAGTTATAATTCATCATTATTATCGTTTAATGACTTACTTAAGAGATTATAATCTTCAAATACTACTATATGATGGTTCTTGACATCTCAAATTATTAAACAAAATATTAATTATAATAATTGTTTTCATTTTTACAAGATTTGTGATGCTAATATTATCAAAACTGGAATAGTAAAAAAAAAAGACACATTTTCAGCGAAGTTTTTGCTCATTTTTCAAATAATAAAAACTATATAGATTTCGCAAAAGAAATAGGTAGAGTCGTAAGATTTAAATAATATTCAATGTTAACTCAATAATATGTCATTCAAAGCTTTATTCATTGCGCACTCTCCTGATGCAGATTATAAGAAACATAGAAATGTAATTGATACTGGAATGTATAAATTGTATTCTATAGTTGTCAAAACCCAAGAAGAGGCAGTACAAATATCAAAAGATTATTGGCAAAACGAGTCAATAGAAGCTATAATATTATGCCCTGGATTCAAACATGGTGATGTAGCTGAAATCTTTGAAACTTTAGAAGGTAAAGTCAGTGTAAATGTAGCAAGAGGAGATGGTCCAAGTGGAAAGATTTCTGCAGAAGCTAGGAAAAAAGCAGGATATTGGAAATAACAACTAGCGGGGGGTCATGAATGTATTGTACCCTATTATCATTATATCAGCTTTCATCTTATTATCATCACTTACTCTAATATGCCCCTTTTGTAGCATAATACTAAAATAATTTATAGAGATGAATTAGTATTATTCTATGGACTTCAGTATAGAATTGAACTAAAAATATAATTTAATGTATTTATCATTTTTAATAAATTCAAATAAGACATCATCTTCAATATTCAACAGCAACCAGTTATTTAGAAAAATATTTTAATTAATGACTTTCAATCATTGATTCACTTTAGTAGATCTTAAATTATTTCTTGTACCCCAAATTGCTGAAGAGGAAACCATCGTGTTACGTTTGGTTACTTACTATTAACACAATCTTACCCTGTACTGCTGCCTGTTCAATAAGTTCATGAGCACGTTTAGCCTCAGATAATGGCATTCTCTTCCAAATGGTAGGTTTGATTTTCTTTTGAGCCAATAAATTAAATAGCTCTGTTAAATCCTCCTTAAACCAATCCTCATGTTTATTACGCAAAGAACCAATAGAATAGAATGTAGCTGACCGTTTGTTAGGCCAGATCTTCCAAAAGAGGAGTCTAATAAAATCAAGAGGAACATTCCCGCCTTTCCCCATAATCGATTGGTAGAACCCATAAGATACCAGAGTACCGCCTGGTTTAAGAACTTTGAATGAACCTTTCAAAACGTCTCCTCCTATTGCGTCAAAAACGAAATTAACTCCTTCACCGTTTGTCATACTTAAGACTTTTTCAATGAAATCTTCGCTGTTATAATCAATGTGTGTTGCGCCAAGGCTTGTGACTAGTTCGTTTTTAGATTCAGAGGCTGTTCCATACATCTCCAGATCTAGTAATTTACCAAGCTGAAGCAACGCAGTTCCAACAGCTCCACCTGCTCCATGAACTAAGATACGTTGTCCAGATTGTACTTTAGCGGTTCGGTTCAACATTTGATAAGCAGTCATATAGGACAAGATTAAACTAACGGCCTCTGCTGGATCCAACTCTTCAGGGACAGCCACTAGTCGATCCTCGGGTAAGCAAATGTATTCCGAGTAAGCTCCGATAACTGTAAGATCTGCCACTGTCTGACCAACCTTGAATTTTGTTACGCTCTCTCCTAATTTATCTACGACACCAACCATATCATACCCGGGTGAAAAGGGAGGTTTATCCTTGACATCACGGTATTTACCCTTTCGGATCATCGTATCAGTGAAAGCTGCACTAGTGGTCATCACTCTAATTCGTACTTCATCTGATTTTGGTTCAGGAAGGGATTTCTCTTCCACAATCTTTAGCACATCGGGACTGCCAAATTCTGTGATTATTACACGTTTGATACTCATTTTCATCATCTTCTCATTATATGTTTAGGATTTTTAACCATTGTTTTACTTTAGTCGTTTTCCTTTCCCCTCAATCATCTGCAGCCAGTTTCTTCTTTTCTTGTCAGTTGATGTTTTTATTGACCCAATAGAGGTCGTTCTTACTGGTTTCACTCCACACAACTTCAAAGAAGCTTTCAATGCCTTATGACCAGGACTTCCAATGATCCATCTATAATAAAATGGAGGTGCATCCATTGTAGCAATGATATGAGCTGATTTCCCTGTAAGATGTTTTTTAACTGGGATTTTTTCCTTTCCTGCTTCAGATTGAAGATTTAAATACGCAAATCCAGGTAAAAAAGTTCTTTCAAAAAATCCTTTCAATATAGCGGGGGCTGCATACCACCATGTCGGATGTACGAACACTAAATGATCAGCCCATTGTA
>JAUUVJ010000218.1 GCA_030589605.1 Candidatus Hodarchaeota archaeon
AAAATAGACTGTACAGGGAGACCAAATTTAATTAATTAACTAATTACCTATACAAATATTTGCTGCTGCAGCAATTAAGAAGTGTGAAGTTTATATAGAAAGTTCTGAATAATAATAACATGGTTCACTGTGGAGCTGCAGGATCAAGTGAGACCGGGAAAGCTGCCCGAAAGCAATTTCTGATCTCAATGAGATCATATGTCGAGTAGAAGTGGAACCGATGTATTGATGATCTTGGTCCTTGCAGCTCGACCATTATTTTTAGTAAAATTTAAATAAAAAACCAAACAAGTAATCTTGGGGATCATTATGGGATTACTATTTACTGAATGGCTTGGAATTCTAGGCTTCATTTTTGCTTTAGGAAGTTATGTGTTAACACTTCTATTAAATAGGCATAAAGGACCAATGATGGCGATTTATGCAGTTGAGCATTTACTTAATTCTCTTTCAACAGATGGTGCTACATATACAATCACTTGTAATAGAAGTGTTCAGAATTATGGCGATTTTCCTGATCATATCACAACAGAACCTGAAATTATTGTTTATGATCAAAATGGTATAATAAAAACTAAAACAAAGAAAACAAAAGGTAGCCTTCCAATTGGAGCAGGAAAATCAGATCGTAGAAATATTAGTTTTGTTTTAGCATTAAAGGCAAAAGATTGGCATCATGCTGATATCACATTCAATGCTTACTACTATAACAAGAAAAGGAAAAAAACTAAACCAAAAAAAGATATCTTTACAATTAACAATATTGATCTTATATGATAAGAGCTGATATCATATATGTAAAAAATGATGTTTTTCGAGTTTATTTAATAAAAGAAGTTTGAGCAATTATTTTAATTAATCGAGGGAGAGTTAAAATAGGTAAATCTCAAATGGAGAAGTGATGAAAATGGAATTAATTGAATTACCAATAAATAAAATCATTCCTAGTGCTTTCCAACCAAGAGAAACCTTCCCAAAAGATGAATTAGAGGAACTAGCAGAATCAATGAAAGAATACGGATTATTAAATCCAATTCTGGTAAGAAAAAACGGAGATGGAACATATCAAATAATAGCAGGAGAAAGACGTTGGAGAGCTGCACAACTAGCAGGTATGAAGAAAATAATGGCTTTCGTGAAAGAAACTACAGATGAAAGACAAAGATTAGAATCATTAATAGAGAATGTTCATAGAAAAGATTTGAGTATAATCGAAAAAGGAAGGGGAATGATGGAAATATTCAAAGCTCATGGAATAGACAAGACTTCTAAAGAATTATCAAATATTATTCACAAAATTCGTTTGAAGCGTCCATTAGTTGGACAAGAAAAAACAATAGCGGAAATTGTGTCGAAAGTCCATGTAAATCCACGCAACCTTGAACAATGGCTTGATTCTATTTCTGTAGAACCTGAAATAATCAATGATCATCTAAAAACACCAGAAGACAAAAGAATAGCAGAAGCCACAATAGCTCGAGTTGCAACAATAAAAGAACCTGAGTTGCAAAAGAAAACGTATGAGAAAATAAAGAGAGATGAAATGAGCTCACCAAAAGCTAGTAAATTTGTTACTAAGCTCAAAAAACTTCCTAAAGTAAAACAAGAAATTGCAATTTCGACAGATATCCCTATTGAAGTGATTAGTGAAGAAATAGATGATACTGAAGAAGATATGTCAAAAAAAGAGCTGGAAAAGAAATATCGTCAAAAGATGGCTCTAACATTCCTAGAACCTGATACTCGATTAATTTTAAAAGATCGAGAGATCCCAGCTAAAAGTATCGATGAAATTTATGTTGGAGAGATTAAATGTCCAGAATGTGGGGAGATTTTAAACCTAATTCACTGCGAACCTGGAAGAGTACATAAAGTCCAGAGGAAACCGTTATGATTCAAGAAACATTGATTGAAGTGACAAAAACTGAGCAAAGAAAAAAGATTAGTTATGAAGGAGGTGTCATAAGGCATTTTGCAAAAACACCATCCAATATAATTTGTCCTCATTTTTGGGAATTAAATTGGGCGTATGGTTGTAGGTTTGAATGTGCATATTGTTATCTGCAAGGAACCTTTCACGGAAGGAGTAGAGATTATTGGCATCGACCAATTGAACAAATATTAAGCGTCTTGGATAAATTCTTCAAAGATCATACTAATGATCCACAGATATTGAATAGTGGTGAATTAACTGACTCATTAGTTTATCCACAATTGATGAAGAAAATATCCGATAAATTTGAAGAACAAAAAAAGCATAAATTGCTCCTTCTTACAAAATCTGGAAATGTTAGGCTTTTACTTGATAAACCTAGAAAACAATCGATTTTCAGTTTTAGTATGAATGCTCCTGAAGTTGCTAAAAGATGGGAACATAAAACACCTTCTCCTGAAAAAAGAGTGGAAGCAGCTAAAGATCTCAGTGAGCTTGGAAATGAAGTGAGAATAAGAATAGATCCAATTTTCCCAATTGAGAATTGGCAAATGCATTACGGAGATTTTGTAAGTTTATTACTTTCAAAGCTACCAACTGATCCTGATAGAATAACATTAGGAACACCAAGAGGATTACAAATGACTCTTAAATTTTCTAAAGACAGAAGTTGGATAAAATTCTTTACAGATAATCCTGATAAAACTGGTTGGGGTAGAAAGATTCCAATTCCTCAAAGAAAGGAAATCTACCTATTTTTGTATGATAAACTTTCTGAATGTGGTTTTGATAAATCAAAAATTGCCATTTGTAAAGAAACTATAGGCATGTGGTCAGAACTAGGATTAGATTATAGGAATTGTAAGTGTAATTGTATATGGTGACAGAAATGAATGAAGAGGAAATAAAAGAAGAAAATGAAGGCGAAATAATAGCAAAAAAACATTCTCGAAGAAAAATTAGGATTCTTGAAAAGTACCTTAAACCATGTATATCTTTTAGTGAAAAATACGGGAATTTTGCATACATCGATACACATGGTGGAACAGGCAAAATCATTGATGATGAAACAGGAGAAAAAGTGGATGGTTCTGTTCTAACATTTGCAAAAACTGAACCAACTTGGCCTTGTTATTGTGTTGAAATCGATCCTAAAAGATTTGCTTTGCTTCAAAAAAACACCAAAAACATTCCAAATGTAAATTTATTCCATGGCGATTGTAATGAAAAAATAGATGACATTCTTGATGAAATTCCACCAGGGGAAAAATTTGTGTTTTGTTTTATTGATCCTAATAAATTATTATATAAAAGTGGTAGGCAAGTTAAATATCAAATTACTTGGGAAACAATTGAAAAAATAGCAAAATTTCCAAGAACAGAAATTTTGATGACCTTTTTAGTTACTACAGTTATGCGAAATTCAGGTTCATATCATAAAAACCCAGAAGGTTCAGCAATGAAAAAGATTGGGGATCATTTAACAATGCTTTTTGGTTCTGAAAAATGGAAGATTATAGGTAAAGGTGATTATAGAAAATTTGTTAGACTTTTTATTGATGAAAGATTTAAGAAGTTTAAATATAAAGGAGCTGTTTTAATTAGACACGAAGAAAATAGAGGACCATTATATTATTTAGTTTTCGGTTCAGATAGTCGTGTAGGTGGTAGAATAATGCGTGATATAATGATGAGAGAATGGCTTGACAAAACAAAAACTTATCCTCTATCAAAATACAATAAAACTCAAGAAGAATGGCTCAATGCAGAATATCCACTGGCTTTATTTGTTTTTGAAGATGATTAAAGTTCTACATAGTGCTTTTTTCCTTCTAAATTTCTCACCAGAAAAGAATAGTTTTAGTAAAACAATAATTTCCACTCGTGAACAATCAACTATGAGTTTTAAGGTAAAGATTTATAGGATTCAAAAAGATATTACTTTGGGATTCTTGCAACTTGAGGGAAAAAAATCTTTACAGGAAAAAGGAAGATGTTGAATTGTTTACAACACAGGAGATAGTTTTTCCTGACTGGGATTTTTAGATTGAGTTGCTAAAGGAATCTAGGGTGATAATAATGGAAAAAAAGGAGAGTAATATAATAGTGAAATATTATCTGAAAGAAGCTTTAAAATGAAAGATTTAATCCATTAATTTGGCTGGTTATTAGTGTATTATGATGGAAGATTCTATTAATTCTCTTTTATCATTTTCTTTTTCCGTTCTTGGTTCTTTTTCTTATTATGTGATTAAATAAGTAAATTTTCTAAAGAAATAGATGAAATTAAGAGGAAAATTTTCAAAACATCTATTAAATGGTAGGTAAGGAATAAATTTGACTGAAAAAAATTGAGATATTTCTTGGGTGAATGTTATGTCTTCTGAAGCTAAAATCCATTTTGAACTCTATCGGCATTTAAAGAATGCCATAGGCAAAGGGATTGAACATTATGGGATTCGATTTATTGATGTGGAACCTGAAGCGAATGTAGATGGGGGGTTTGCAGATATTGTAGTTTATATTGAAGGAAAAAAACCCTTTTTAGTTATTGAAGCAAAAAGAAAAAACCCTTCTGGAGGATATAATAGGGACATTGATCCATATTCTCCAATAGTTATTCAACAAGCATTCGATTATGCCGGAAAGTTGGGTGCAAGTTATTTTGCCACTTACAATGGAACTACCCTCGTTTTGTTTCGAACATTTGAGAAAGGAACACATCTCCTTGATCGAAAAACTAATGCTTATGCAATTTCGAAAATCGAACAATTTTCTGTTTCATTTCTTAAAGAAGTAGCTGGATTAGAAAAAGATGAGCTTAAATGGGATCCTCGTCACCAAGCCTTTGTAAAACGACTCTTTGAATTTCATTCCCGCTTAAAGACTAATATGAAAAAACCATTTTTAGGCAAACTGCAATCTGATAAGAAATTTAAAAAAGAGTTCGAACAATGGACAAAAACTCAGGGATGGGATCCTTCAAATCAAGAAAAAATCCTTGAGCGATTCATCACTCAAGCAGCCTATCTTATGATGAACAAGCTTGTTTTTTATAAGATACTTGAGGATGAAGAAGCCTATCCGAACGTTCCTCAAGTAGACTTTAGTACTAGTAATTTTACAGAAGAATTAAAAGAAACTTTTGAAGAGTTAATAGAAAAAGTGGATTTTGAAGCAATATACGAACAAGATCCGATTTATGATGAGGTTCCTATAGAATCTAATCTGGCAGTGGAGATTCAAGAATTTTTAGAGGAATTGGAACTTTATAATCTCAGTCAATTTGATTATGACGTGATAGGTACAATTTATGAAAATATAATACCCTCAAAAGAAAGACACGATCTTGGACAATATTATACACCTCCAGAGATCGTAGAATTAATTGTAAAAACAACAATAAAAGATCCCAATGATTTAGTTTTGGATCCTGCGTGTGGTAGTGGAGGTTTTTTAGTAAGAGCGTATGAAAGGCTAAAAGAGCTAAAAAAGAAAAGAGGAATCACTCCCACTCATAAAGACATTTTAAACCAGTTATATGGAATTGATATTAATCGATTTCCAGCTCATTTAACAGCGATAAATCTTGCATTAAGAGATTTGAATTCTGAAACCAAGCAAATTAACCTAGAAGTTCAAGATTTCTTTAGATTGTTTCCAGACCAGAATAGGCTAGGTGTGGAAAAAGCAACAACAAGTGGAGTAAAAGAGGTTATAGATCTAGAAGAAATCAAAATTCCTCCCAAAATTAACGTTATCATAGCAAACCCTCCCTATATAAGGCAAGAAAAAATTGCTAATAAAAAATTATGTCGTAGTCATTTGGAAAGAATTGGTTATAAAGGAATTAGAGATCGTTCAGATATTTATGTTTATTTCTTCACCCATTCTTATGAATTCTTAGCAGAAGATGGAAAATTAGGTTTTATAACATCTAATAAATGGCTTACTACAGGTTATGGTGAAGACCTTCAGAAGTTTTTCCTTGATAAATTTAAAATTAAAGCAATAATTGAATTTAGTAAAAGTGTGTTTGATGATCCGTTAGTACCCACTTGCATAACACTACTAGAGAAATCTGAGAAAGAGGAAGAAAAAGCTGAAAATTTAGTCAAATTTCTTCGAATAAAAAAACAAATAGACTTTGATAGAATCATTGAATATATAGAGAATAATTACACCCAAGAAGGATTGATTGAAAATAAGGACCTATGGATGTTTTGTGTAAAGCAAAAAAACCTTAGAAATGAAAAGAAATGGAATAAATATCTACATGCCCCTGGTCTTTATTGGGAATTAATTTCTCATCAGAATATGATAAAACTAAAAGAAATAGCATTAATTGAACGCAAAATCACTTCGGGTTGTAATGACTTTTTCTATCTTAAAAGCAATATAGTGAAAAAATGGGGTATCGACAAATGTTTTGTACGACCTCTTGCTAAATCCATTCGTCAAATTGATGCCATAACCTTCAAAGAAAAAGATACGGATATTCTTGTGTTAGATTTGAATGACTACATCGAATCAAAATTTGTAGGATCAAAATTAGCTACTATTGGAATAAAACAAATGAAAGGAATAAAACTTCCCTTAACACCTTCAAATACTAAAATAGAAGAGATAACTCATGAAGAAACTTATATTCTAAAAGAATTATTTGAAGATGGTTTTCAAGGACTCTATAAATATGTTATTCATTCAATGTGGGAGAAGAATTGGGGTAAAGACGATCCTCCACATCTTAGACCAACTTGTATAAGCAGAAGGAGTCAAAATCATTGTTGGTTCAATTTAGGAGAACTTACAGTTCCAGATTTATTAATACCTGAGACTTGTTGGGATCGAATTTTTGTTCCCATAAATACTGCAAGATTCGTAGCTGATAGAAATTTGTATGATCTCTATCTTCATGACAAGTCTAAAACTAAAGTCATTGCAGGACTTCTCAACTCAAATATTTTCAGGTTATTTAGAGAAATCGATGGAAGAGTAACGGGTGCTGGAGCATCAAGAGTAGTAATTTATGAAATAAAAA
>JAUUVJ010000178.1 GCA_030589605.1 Candidatus Hodarchaeota archaeon
ATCCAATTTTTGCAGTCAGCTCACGTGTTTCAACTTAGCTTTTCGATATAACTTATTGATACGCTTTTATTGGAAGGAGAAATATGATGGAAGAGTTGACTTGGATTATCCCACTAGTAGCATTGGTGTTTGGGATTGGTTATTGGATGTTGAGAGCAACTAGTAGTTTGGAAAAAGATTATGAAGAGAAAATTCGGATAATTAGAGATCGTTATTTTTTCGAAGCAAATAAAGCGTTTAATCAAGTTTATAAGAAATTCGAGGAAAAAGGTTTTCCTTTATTAGACGACGAACAAGATTCTCCAAAGATGCCTGATGTTATACATTGGAAAGAGGAATTTGAACCATTTTATCGTGCATACAAATCCGCAATGTATTGGCAAACTGCTTTAAACAAGACTAAAGATCGCCTTCGCTATATCGGCTTATTTATATTGATAATGGGATTAATTTTCGGAGGAACGTTATTTTTCAGTTTTGTGCTACCAATCTGGAACTTTGAACTATTATCATTTTTAGATCCTAATACTCCCTTAGGAGCATTCTTAACAGGGAATTTCTTTATGGTAGTCCTTGGCAGCATAATTGGTGTAGCTATATATGGGATATATTATAATCAAATAATAATACGTTCCAAATGGGATCATGAATCTGGACAGACTAAGAAATTCGACATAAACTGAGGAATTATTCCCATCAGAATTACAAGGGATTTAATGTCTCAAATATGCTACATTTTGACTTCTCATTTATTATCCTAAATAAAATCAAATATGAATATCCGATTTTTTTTTTTGCTAATACTTATTGACCTATAAACCATTTCACCATTTTGTCACTCGAGTGACATAGTTATGTGGAGCGACATTGGAATTCCCAAGAGAGTTATTGCAATTCGTTGCAACTTAACGTATAAGCGTTATTTATTTAATATGATCTTCTTTTTCGTTCTTTTTCTCTTTTACTTGTTGCAATAATAAAATTTAAGAAATCATGAATATAGATTCCTCTTTCACTTTACAAAAAGAGGGAGAGTTATTGCAACAAATTCTTTGGCAAGGGCTCTCGCAAGGAAACAAAATTAGAGCTTGTTACAATATTTTTTCAGATTTTTGGCGAATTAAAAGAGGTCTTATCGTGCGATTAAAGAGAGAAGTTCAACGAATGAACTAGTAGAAAATCTTTCTATTTTTTTGTGATAATATGATCTTTAGCTATTAATATTTTTTCTTTTGGTATGTCTTTATTTGTTCAGATATTTTAGTTAATCTGTTTTCAAAGTTGTCGGGAATAAGATAATAATCTGCGAGTACTGATTGGCCAGTCTGAATCGCCGAATCTAGGTGACCTTTGCGAAATCGACTATTTAAATCATAATCTACGGAATTTCTTTGGTCTCTCAAAGAAAAAATAAGATTTCCTAAATTAAAATTACAGATTCTAGCAATATCAATGATTAATCGATGAATAATTGCATCTTTTTTCTCAATAACCATTGAAATGTTTGCGGAGACACTTTGTGCAACTGATGAACGAATTTTCATATCGTTTGCTTTCTGTTTTTCATCCTCTGAATTAGTTATTTGGGCGCTTCGATTTAATTCGACCGATTTGCTTTGTAAATCTCGTGCTAATTTTTCAGAAAATTTTAGAATTTCCTCTCTTAAATTCAAGAAAACTCCATAGTAGACTCTACCAATACCAGTACGTGCGTCAGTTTCTTCATCAACTAATGGCTGTTGAAGATTCATAAGCTGTATCGCGAAGTCTATGAATTTTTGACTGTTCAATTGGATACCCAACTTTAAGTTCTGTATAGAAATCTGGGGGGATTGGGTGTAATTGGGATATTTGCATATCAATAGTTTTCCATATTGCTAAAAAATCTATTTTAGGGTTATCAGGGATATTTATGGATAGAACAATGTTTTCCCAATCGTCCACTTCTGGATCCTTTCTAATATTCAAGGAAAGTTCAAATCTCTCAAATACATCTTCAAAATAGTCCTTAATTCTCCTTGTTGTAAGAGATAAGAATCTTAAAAGTTGGAAGTCAAAAAGAAGTTTTGTTTCAAGATTTATGTCAGATATGGTTAATGATTTCTTTAGATCCTCCAACCACCTTTTAGGATCAGCTCGGATAAAATTTCTTGTGTCTATTGTAGAATCACTTAATTTTGCTGGATTAATCATAAAATATGATATTTGACTATAAAAAGGAAATGGGTATAAACCAGACGTATCCTGGTTAATATTAGGAATATAATTCCAATCATTAAAGGGCTCTGACTGAGGGAATTGTCTGTACGACATGAAATTCACCATATCTAAGTTATTTCCGACATCTTAAAATATGATTCTAAATGATCAATGAGAGGTACTAATTTCGTCAAAAATGAGCGACATTCATCACTGGTAGTACATCTTTTAGTAGCAGACAATCTTATTATATTTGTAGGAGTAAAATTGTCTGGTCTGAGTGTGATTCTAAACCAATTATCAGACATTGGACTAAAAGGATCAGAGAAATCTAAACTGAATGGATTGAAATCAATTTGATATAATTTATTTAATTTTTCAATAAAAGTGTTGGGAAGTTTCATCTCATTAAATAAAATTCTAATATCTTGATTTAAGAGCTCTTTTTCTCGGATTCCTATTTCATAGAATCTAATTGTATTATCAAGAATCTGGCCGAATTTTTTAAGGCCTTCTTCAGTTTGTTCTAAAAATTCTAAAGCTAAGCTCAAAGATCCTTCAAATCTCAATAAGAATCTTTCTGAAGTATAACTTATCACCACTTCATCTTTGATTTCTGCAATCTTCAACTGTAGAGGGCCTACCTGCACTCCAGGAGAGATTTCTCTTGTAAGTGGTGTTGTAGAGATGTTAAAAATTGTATCCTCAAAGATTGAAATTAAACGATGAAAAGGCATATTTAGTTTGAAAAATACAGCAATGTAACCCCTAACTTCATTTAATGAAACCATTGGGAGGTTTTCTCCTAAATAATAATTTCTATTATCTTTCTTTCAATCCCTGTGCGTTATAAGAAAATATCACATTAACTAATTAAAGTCTTTTCATATGAATTTATTAATGTATAATTTCTCGTTATCATCCATCTTGTACATCTTCAGAATACACAACGGTATCATAGGGAATGGGTAAATGGGGTTTGTCTTCTTTTGCTAGAGGTCTGACATCTAACCGACCGTCAATAAAAAATATCATGGTATTTGTACTCCATTAATCTTCTTAGAAGACCTCTACTTCATCCTTCTTAGAAGTTACCCCTGATTCTTCGGCCTTTCCAATTGGCAAAAGTGCCCGAGGTAAGGGCATTAACACAATCAAAGATACTGCTCATGCTCTCAACAAACATTTGGCAGAACTGACCTTCGATGACGACTAGCCTCTTTTTCTTTTTTTTTCTTTTTTGATAATAATAATTAAAATAATAATAATTGGTTCTTCTACAAATCTCTTTCTATTAAAAAAGGGGGTGATAATACTGGAGTTTTTTAGATTGTATCATATAAAAAAGCACTCATTTTACGATAAGAGGGAGTAATAGAGAACTATTCGCCCAACGGAAAAAATCGAAAAAATCATCCTAGCTAGCTAGTGCAATGAATCTCACTATTTTCCTTTTTTGCGTTTCTTTCAATTCTTACGTAATTTGTGAAATATGTGCAATAATTGTAATCTTTACATCTTTCTTTAAATAAGAAAATAGTCATTTTTGCCATCGGTTGTATTACGTCTAATATTTCGTGTCTTTAGGGAATATCACTTAGCATCAACTTTATATACGCTTGATTCTACAAGGGTTATCAGAAATAGTATGCCAACAGAAAAAAAAGCAAATTTAACTTTGACTTTCAATGGAAAAGTTAGAGGACAACTCGAATCTTTAATTCCAAAGACCAATGCCAACAGTTTATCGGAAGTGGTTCGGAAAGCGATTGATTTGCTTATAGACAAAGTTGAGAATTCAAATAACAAATCAGAATTGACGGAGAATTGATAAAAATGCCAAGAAAAAGAATAAAAAAGGAAGGAGTAAGCTTTGGCTGGCTGAGGATGGTTGCTATGGCTTTGTGCTTTTATTTAGGAGTTAGTTTCTTTATTAATATTATTGAGGCATTCCTAGAAGGAGCAGGCGGAATATCGGAAGAAGGTCTAATCTTTGGTTTGACTCCTCTCCGCTTTTATATAGTTTGTTTATTTTTGTTGGTCTGTGGTTTCGCTATACTAGCTGGAAGTTATCAAAACGCAAGAAAAGAGATCATGGAAAAATTAGACTAAGTTAAGGGACTAATTATGGCAAGTTCGAGTAAGAAAAAAACCAAAGGGAAAACAAAAGGAAAATATGCCTATGATTCGGGGTTAGAAATTTCTCGTCAGTTGGGAGAAGAAGCCATCACCGTAGCCTCACCCAAAGCACGATTCTTGATGAATACTGCTAGAATTACTGGAACAGGACATCTAGACTTTGTAAAAACAGCAATAAATAATTGTTTGCTTAATGATACCCTCGAAAAAATTCGTACGGAATCGAATATGATTGTGGTAGAAAGGATAATTTCTGCTATTGTGAGTGGGAAATTTAAAGACCACATTGAGGAATCGGAAGAGATAGAAGAGGATGATGACGAATAAAGAGACTTTTCTTGAAAACTTCAGAGAACACCTGAAAGAAAACAATAAATTTTTACAAGAATTAGGGATAAAGAGAGTTATTTTAAAGCCCTACACTCAAACAGCCTATCCCCCTGACGAATATTCCCAAAAAATCCTAGATATGGCTGATTTTAGAAAAGCCTTTCTTTATCGAGCCCGTATGGCAGATATGAATGTTGTATGTGTTTTAGGAACACAAGGGAGGGGAAAAACGAACATATTCAAAATCGCAATCCAATTAGGGAAACAATTAGGTGCACCATTCGCTTGGGGACACAACCTATATATTGGAGAACAAACGCTCATCCATCGAAAGTATCTCGTGTCTAGGCATGGACCTGGGGAGCAAATAATCAATGACGAGGCAGAATTTGAATTTCGCCCTAATTCAACCCAAACAAGAGACTTAATGTGGACTCTAAGTAGTGGAAGAGATAGTTTGTTACATTTTTGGTTTTGCTTTCCAACAATTGCTGATACTCCGTTTAGGATTTGGTTAGCACACGCCAATTGGCTTTTTTGGGTTACAAAACGAGAACAAGATAACCGTAGAGTGAAATATACTCTTTATTATAAGATTTCTTTTGATTCACCTTTTGCTACTCCCGAATGGGTTGAATACCCTTATCCTGGTGCTACATTTTATCAATCTTTCCTTTCACAAAAGAGTTTTGATGAATATAAGGAAATTAAAGACCGCATTTATGATATTGATCGGGTAGAAGACTGGTATCTAGAAAGAAAACAACTTGATAAAGAGATCAGAGATAAAGCTAAGAAAAAAACACAAAAAGAGTTATTAGAGGAAGTTGATAGAATTCTCAATCTAAAACTTACCATTCCTCAAAAAGTAATTCAATTAGACCTTATAGGCTATCAGAAATACAAGATTGTTGAACGATTGCATATTTCTAATGCTAAAGTTAATCTAATCCTAGAAGATCAATTAATTGATGAAATTGATTCTAGGGGTGAAAAGAACATTTTTATAAGTACTAAGAGGGAATTCATCGAAGAAGAAATGAAAGAAAATTTAGACAATGATTATGAGGACTTCTGGCCTGTGGGAAAATATCCGAAGGATTTAATTATGGGGAAAAGCCGACTCTATCTTACAGTTAAACAAGAAATGGTTGCCTCATTTATCATTGAGGAAATGGGAGAACGAGAATGGAGAGGAAGAATGAAAAAGGTCTTATTACTAAAGAAAGAGTCAGTAAGAAGAGAGAAGGGGAAAATAGACAAGCCCGCAGCTCCTAGGGGTGGTTATCGGTATTTTTAATTCAATATGAGGTTATAATCAATGAATGATCGTTTAAAAATAAAAGAATGTATTAGAGAATTAGAGAAAGCAATAAAAACCCCCATTATTGACTACTATACAGATTTTAATACAATAATTTTTCTAATTAATACTAAAGATCGTAGTAAATGGTACAAAAACAAACCTACCGTTAAAAAAATTTCTAAAAAAATAGAAAAACATTTTAACTATGTTTCTTTATCCTGTAGTGTCAGAGAAGCTGCGATGCAATGTATTTATCCAGTTAAAATAGAAGATATTATATTAAAGAGAAACAATGGAAAAACGACATTAATTTATCTAATCGACCAAAGTGCAAAAGATTTTTTTATGAACAAATATGAATCTAAGTTTAAATTAGCTGAAATTTTACTACAGAAACATTTTGCTATTGATAAAATCGAAATTAAGGGTATTAACGCTATGCATTATGATTACTATTACAAACTATTAGTTTCTGAACCAATAAGGTAGTTTTTGCTGTTTTCAAAAAGATTGTTTCAACTTTCGAATGATGATCCTTGGTAGATTGAATTTCTTTATTCTATTTCTGTAGATGTATCTATAAGACTGTAATTTGCTTTTAATTTAAGCCATAATTGATTTCTGCTCTTTTTTCTTTACTTATTTTGGGTAGAAAACATCTATCATAATATAACAGATGAAAAACAACACTAATAGAACTATTCCATATGATATAAAGAATTTAGCGTCTTAAAATCTTAATATTCAATGGATTTGTCTTGATTATTGAGAAATAAGTAGAAGAAGTGATTAACTCCTTCTTTTTCTACGATAAATGATGATAGATGTCACAATTATTGGGACAGTTAATAACTCAAACCCATATGCACTAGAAACTACTGATATTGAAATTGTTACAGTTTTTGAAGTCAACAAAGAGTCTGTATTATCTAATACAAACCACCATGTATCTGCTTCTGGTAACGTAATCGTTTCTTCAAACTCGATTTTATCATTGTAAATGAAAGCTTGAGCTGCTGTACTTCCGCCCTGCCACGCTTTGAAATTTGCATCATTAGCTACAAAAAAGTTGATATCACAACCATCACAAAGAAATATAACATTTACTTTGACATTATCTTTGGTTGTTTCAACCGACCAAGCCCGATAACTTAGCATGGGTACTGTAACTGTGACTTCTCCTGTGGAAGAACCTGTCTCGCCAGGTCTTGTTGTTACATCCTCTGTTGTAGTCGTTGTAGTCGTTGTAGGTATTGTTGTAGTAGTTGTAGGAATTACATCAACAGCAGTTATAGTAATGTGTCCACTCTTAGAAGTAACAACCGAATCAGTATTATCTAAATAAACCCACCAAGTATCAACCGTAGGAAGTATTTGATAGATATCTAAACTGCTAACATCATTATAAATATACCCAACAGCAGTTTCACTGTTATCCCACTTCGTAGCCTCTGTATCATTGAAAATATAAAGATTAATATCGTCATCGCAAGTTAATTCTATGTGTATATGAACAGGAACGGATGTTACATCAATCCCATAATAAGAATACTCGCCTGCCTCTAATGAATAATCTTCATCATAAAGTACTGTATCAACAGCACTTACAACTGTGCAATTAAATAGAAATAATAAAGGAATTACCAAAAAAATTGTTATAAGTAAAATTTTCTTTTTCATTACAAATCCACTTTCCAACAAAAGATACAATTGAAACAAAAGCTTATTGCATATAAATGTATTAGCCAACCAGTGGAGGAATATATTTTTCTATTGACAAATTACCCAAAGAACAGCAATTAGCATTAATAACAGCTATCATAAAAGACTG
>JAUUVJ010000351.1 GCA_030589605.1 Candidatus Hodarchaeota archaeon
ATTCTTAGCAGCACTTATAGCGCCATTTTTAATCGGATTAGTGTTTGCTCTCGTAGGTGCTCAACAAAATGCACTAATTCTTCAAGTAGAAATGATTGTTGTAGCTATTGGATTTTGTCTTATGGGAATTTTGACCCGTTCCAAAGCTAAGGGATTACTTATTATATTTACAGCTCCAATAGCATGGATACCAATGTTTATATTGAGTACCCTAACAAATGGTTGGTATGTAAATCCATATGGCTTATTAACGGAAATGCTTGGCCCAATTTCAGCTATTTTAGGAAATGTTGAATCATTATCACCTGAATTGGCTGGTTTAAGCGATTATTCCAATATCATATTACTAGTACTTATTCTGATTGATTTAATCTTACTGGAGATGTTCATCTTTTGGGCTGGATTCTTCACTGCAACTCTAGCTACTGGTATATGGACAAAAAAAGGTGATCTTTCTATATTTTCAGTCATTATGAAACCCATAGCAGCAATATTGCTAATACTTCTTTTAGTAACTGTTCCTTTTGTTTATCATGGAATTTCTAACTTTGCAGACGGAGGTATATCATTAGCAGCTGGAGCAACAGAGTTCATGGGTATATTTGGTAGCACAGGCATCAATGCTGGTTTTGGTTCCCAAGAAGGATTAGGGATAGATATTAGTGACCCTGAAACAATTGCAGAATTATCGGAAGCAGCTGAACGCGCAGCAGCGTGGTTTAGGCGATCATCAATCAAATTTGGCCAAGTTCAAGGGAATTTCCTTCTTAGTTTGTTTAAAGGATTCTTACCAGAAAATTTTGAGGGAATTAATATGCAACAGATCGCGGCTGTATTAAGTATTTCAAGCATACTCGCGACTTTCGCTTCTGAAATACCTGATTTGCTTCTTGGCTTTAACAGCTTGGTTGCAGGATTTGATCGAACTTTTACAATTCTAGGTACAACTGACATAGGTGGTGGTATTGGTGGTGGATCTGGCAGTTCTATCGAAAGCTACCCAGACTCCTATGATCCTGCGTTTACTATTGGCTTAGATAATATTTCCACCGCGATTGATCACTTCAATAACTCCAAAGAAGGAGTCACAGACGCTTTAGAAGATGCTCAAGACTTACTCTCAATCATAATTGTAGATGAAAACGCATCACTAGCCGAAGCTTTTGGAATTCTTGATGAGGCTCAAGCGGGGTATGGCCTTATTCTAGAAATTGCTAGAGGCGCCATTGATTTCTTGAATGCAACATATAAAACTGCTCTAGCAATAGAGGATCTTGGTGATAGTGCCTTTACTGATTCAGCAAACTGGATGAGGAGCGCTTCTGCCGATTTAGAGGACGCAAATGATACCTTTGGTATCATCGACACCACAGATTTAAACAATAACTCAATATTACCATTTTATGGAATTGTTGAGATTCTCAAAGATATGACTAGCTTACTCACATTTTTTTCATATGCAGCTACTAATGGAACAGAATGTTATGATAAAATGGACGATGTCCTGGTTTCGATTGACAATTTAAATTTCAATGGCTCTGATCTTGATACCCTAAAAAATGGAACAAATGCACTCGCAGCAAATGTTTCTGAAGCTACAGCATATCTTACTGATGCTGTTTATTTTATAAACAGAGCTACCAATCTTAGCGATACTTTCACCAATAAAACTTATGGTGATACAATCGATTCTGCTCTCAAACCAATGTTAGTGGATTTCAGTGGTATGCTGGATACTTTCAGCACTAATATTACTCAGATGAGTAAGCTTGTTGAAGCTTTAGACTATACTGTTCTATCTATTGACAGTTTCACAAATGGATTTGCACTTTTCAATGCGTCTTATACTAAAGCGTATAATGATTCACCAACTAATTCCACCCACTTCTTAGCAAATCTGACCAGTGATCCTGATTTCATTTATTCGGAAATATTAATGCAATATTGTAAGAATAATGGCTCAATAGGGCATTATACTATCGGTACAGCTGTTGCTATCGCGAGTGATGTAAAAACAGATTGGCAAACAATGTTATTCAGCCCATTACCTATTACTCCTTTGATCCCGCATAATGAATCTATTGCAGGATATGCAAATCAGACTCTTGATACAATTGGTGTATTAAAAAAAGTGAATGATATGGCTGAAGCTCAAACTAATGCTGCCTTGATACAACTATTTTTTGAATCGTTGGATGAGATTAATTTGACAGATGTCTTTGGTTAGGGCTGATTAAAAAAACAAATCATCCTCCACTCTTTTTTTTTATTTCTGAAAACTACTTGAGTTTTTATCAATAGATTAGCTTTTTTTTCAATTCGTTTTGAAATATGAATTTTATAATGTATATATGTATTTGTACCTTTATAGAGGAATCAGAGTATGACTTATGCAATAAACCCTGAATGGCGTACACATACAACTTTTGATGTTAACAGCGAAAATGATGGATTGGAGGTTATCATAGGAGGATGGGTACAACAGATTCGCGATAAAGGAAAATTAATATTCCTTACGATTCGGGATCAATCTGGTTTATGCCAAGTGACACTCCATGAGGCAGAAACTAATTCTAACGTCTGGAAAACCTGTAAAGATTTAACAATAGAGACAGTTGTATCTATAAAAGGAGTTGTGAAAGCAGATCCACGTTCAAAACTAGGTGCTGAACTTACTCCATCTTCAATTAAGGTACATTCACTCGCGGCTCTCAAATTCCCAATTGATCTTACGAAAAAAAAGACTCAGATGGATATTGATACAATATTTCGGTTTAGAGAACTTTCCATAAGAGATCCAAAAGTTTCGACAATAATGAAACTTAAGAATATTATTGCAGCAGAAATTAGAACATTTTTCAAATTAAAAGGGTTTACAGAAATATTCACACCTTTAATTTTAACTGCTTCAACAGAAGGAGGAGCTGAACAATTTCACATAGATTACTTTGGCCAACCAGCTGTATTAGCACAATCTTGCCAATTCTATAAACAAGCTGCCCTTGCGTGTCACGAAAAAGTTTATGGAATTATTCCCTCATGGCGAGCAGAAAAATCTCACACTCCTAAGCACATCACTGAATTTTGGCAAGTGGAAAATGAAATTGCATTTGCTACGGACAAAGAGATTATGCAAGTGCAAGAAGATTTAATTGTTCATGTATTAGAGCAAGTTAAAAAGCAAGGAGCTATACATTTAGTAGAATTAAACCGTATCATCTCAATTCCGAAAAAACCTTTCAAACGTATTTCATTCAACAAAGCTAAATCAATTATACTTGATCTAGGCATTGAATCGAACCCCACAGAAGATTTTGGAGCAACAGAGGAAACAGCACTTTCACAGGCTTTTGAAGAACCATTTTTTGTAACACAATTCCCGAGTCAATTACGAGGGATGTATTATGCAACAGATCCAAAAAATCCTGAACTTACACTTTCTCTTGATTTAATTGCTCCAGAAGGATTCGGTGAATTATCTAGTGGCGGCCAAAGAGTTTTTGAATACGAAGTATTAAAGAATCGAACAATTCAGAAAGGATTCGATCCAGATAATTTCAAATGGTACTTACGTATGTTTAAATTTGGTATGCCTCCCCATGCAGGATATGGCTTGGGATTTGAAAGACTTATCAGATGGATTGCAAATTTACCACATATAAGAGAAGCAAGTATGTTCCCAAGAACACCTGAAATTTTTCAACCTTAATATTTCTTAAATAACGAATAATGGATTTTGAAAACAAATATCCAAGCGAGAAAGGGGAAATAATTGGTTATTTCTCTTTTTTCTCTAAGCATTAAGAATTCTCTAAGGGCTCTACATTCTATCATTGAAGCATTGTTGATAAATTGAGCAACTATTTGGTTAAGCTGAGTTTCAGGAAGGTTATTGAAATTACCCCATGTAAAAAGGCTCCATTTCATAGCTTCCATGGAGAATTTCTTTATTTGTTTGTGAATTGGAAAAAATATCAAGGCACCTAATGATAATAACCAGTTCATAATAAAAGATTTGATCAAATCGCTACTATAGATTCTTGGAGAGGTTTCCCACTCTTGAAATATATTCTTTCCAAAAATTATCTTATGTTTTTTTAATATGGAAATCCAAACTGAATTTTTAGGGGCTAGAAGTGAACTAATAATAGGATTTGTATTAAATACTTTTGAGAACTTTCGATCCTTAACATCTGAAAAACGACACACAAAAATATTCACGAACATACCTGTTGCACCTTGAAGCCCAGTGCTAAAGAATGAAGCCTCATCCTTTCTAAAACGAGAAAAGAATTCATTTTCTATACGTAATAAAGATCCTTTGATTTTAATAAATTTAGATGAAGAACATAAGTCGCTTACTACAACTAGAAGATCTACATCTGTTGATGGAGATCGTACAGCTCGTTTATTTACCATTGAACCAAATAAAACAATTGAAACAATATCTTTTTTTGTGGGTTCTATTACATTTTTTACAGAAGCAATGTAATTTCTAAATAGACTGTCACCCATTTCATATCCTTCATTAAATTAATCTCATCTAATAAAATGCCGCTATAAATTACTAGAATTGTATTCTATCTAGATAAATCTAAATATTGAATATAGGTTTTAGTAAGCTTTTATTTATCCTTCAATGTTCATAATACTTAAATTTCCAACAGGAAAATTATTAAAATACCAGCTCAAAAGTTTTGAGAAGGTGGTTGTTTTATGATAGAATTTGTATGAATAACATTTAACAGGCTTGGAAATGAAGGGTTTCTTATTACAAGTAAATCAGGTAAAAAAATATGTATTGATACTTATGAAGTTAGCGGTGAGTACGAACCAGCAGATATTATCATTAGTACACATCAACATGGGGACCATTGTTCATTAACTGATATAAGATTATTTTCCTCTTCAAATACAGAAATAA
>JAUUVJ010000250.1 GCA_030589605.1 Candidatus Hodarchaeota archaeon
GTATTGTATAATAATCCTGCTTGATCCAATCCTAAAAATGGATCAAGTAACATCAAACTGACGATTCCCATATGAATAAAAACGTATATTAGAAGGCACAATCCTGTTATTCTTTGAAAAAGCCATGCATACATACCCATTCCGGACGAAAATGGATTGAACCAATTAATGAAATTAGATGCTTTACTCCCTGTTTCAACTTGTGATTCTTCAACTATATTAGTTTCTTTTGTCATTTTTACCACCTTATGTTATACTCACTATATAGTTAAGACCGAACAGATAAACTACTAAGAGAGTTCCAATTAGTAGTAAAATCATTGCGAGTATCCTTTTACTCAGTTTTCCAGGAGCTAAGTCAAGCATGACTGTTCTAAAGCCATTTAACATGTGAAAAACAACTGTTAAAACAAACAATATCGATATCACTGAGTATAAAGGAAAATTTATCATCTTCCATTGTACTGCTTGGAATGAAGCAATACCAAAATCAGCAACTATATTTGCTGGGAGATGAGCACTAGAATAGTGGTTTACAAGCATATGGAACAGGATCAGGATAAATAACATAACTCCTGTTAAACGCTGAAGAACCCAATATAATGCGCTGGATCCTTTGTGTTTTGGCATAAAACTTTTTAATTTACTTGTAGAAGTTAATTCTGTTGTCATTTATTTCTCACTTCTTGTTTATTTCTTGCATTATTCGTTGATAAATCATTTTAATACTCTACATTTTTTTTTTTTGATATTTTCTCATTAGTTATCAATTTCTAATTGAATATTTTTTAAAAAGAAAAAAAAGAATTAATGGATATAATCACCGATTCTTTACATCTATAAAGTTACCAGCATCAGGAAGGACATATACCAGTGGATCTTTATTCTTCTCATTTCTATAATTTTCGATCCAGGTACGAATACTTTCTTGAATGGTACCAGTATGAGGAACATGTTTGATACGGAAGATAGATTCTAATGTATCTTTGTCCATTTCAGTAAGCATATGACATGTACAACGTTTCAAAATACGAATGATGTCTATTACCTTCTGATTTCCTATTTTGAAGTTTTCAATGCTGCATTTGGTATCGATTGCATACTTTAGTGCTTCATCTAGTTCCATATCTTTGATTTCTTCCATAGTGTCTTGATAATTCTGCGAACCAACGCCTAATGGGCAATGTGCAAACAGTAAGACATCACCACCTTCTTTTACAGCGTTCCAACCTGCATGAAAACCTTTTCCTCCTTGATAAAGATTAATTGACAAAGCCCCTGTTGATACAAGCACTAGATCAGCTGGTTCATCTACTTTAACTATTCTTAGTGGTTTAAGTTGCTCAAGAACAAGCTCATGTAATGAATTAATATCACCTGCATTAAGAAGAACGATATTATCTTCTCCATCCATAACTGCATCAATACAGAAGACAGGTACCAACTTTTTAGTCATTTTAGCCATTTCTATCATATCTTGGATGACTGGGTTACCTTTTGTATTTCCAAGTCGACATTCAGGTTTGAACCCATGAACAGGATCAAACATCTGTGGATGATTTCTAGCAATTGTTTCTTTACCAGCGCATCCTGGGAAAAATGATTTAACTGTACCTGCCACTCCTGCAAAATAATGATATTCACTATCAGAGACTGCAATCACTAATCCAGATTCCAATGTGTCAATATCAATTTCAATTGGAGTACCATATGATGATGTTCCAAGATTCTTACAGTTCTCTGTTTGTTTATGAATTATAACATTATCTTTCCATGCTTGATATATTTCCGAACCCAAGATTTTGTTCTCAAGTAATTCGTCTGAAGGTGGACTATGAGACCCACTTGCAACCATGATTCGAATATCTTCCTTTTTAGTCTCATATTCGAATAGTTTCTCCAATAACATAGGAAGAACAATTTTTGTATGCTTATTTGGTCTCGTGGCATCATCTACGAGGATCATTATTCGAGATCTGGGACGATTTTTTACCAATTCCTCCAGTGATTTAGAATCAACTGGTTTTTTTAGTATTTCATCGAATCGTGCTTGAACATCAGTAAATACTGGTTCGATTCCCTCAGCTTCAAGAACACGAGCATTCATATCTGCTGGGATAAAATCTGTAATCATTTCATCCCCGTATAATAGTTTGATGTTTTTCCAAGACATATCATTCACCGAAGAGTAAGTAAAGAACCATATGATCCTTTTTAATAATGTTGCTCTTCCTCATAGTATTGCGTCCCGAAATAGATATGAAATAATTCTTTTGTAGTTGTTTTACAAAAAAACTTTGTATAATCAAGCAAATATGTTTATCGCTTCGCATAAGCAATATTATAAAATCAATAATCAAAATAGCAGAAGAATATTGTAGGACAAATAAAAAGGTGGATAACGAATAATGAGTAAACAAGAAAGAATTGAATTCTATAAAAAACAGATAGATTTAGAAAATACTATTCATGATAAAGCAGAAAAAACTGTTATTGCTTTACCGAATGTTCTCATTCGTGAAATGATAATGGGAATTGCTCTTGATTCAAAAAAGCACGCAGCTTTATTGAATGCATTGGTTGGTCTACATACAAAAACAACTCCCTCAATACCTGAAGATATTGGCGTCGAAATTAAAAACAGCATCGCAGAACACATAGAATTAGAAAAACAGGCTATTGAATCCTATCGAAACATTCTTGAATCGATTCAAGATGAAACAGAAAAAACACTCATCAGAGCTATTCTCAATGATGAAATTAAACATCATAGTCTCTTAAAAACAATTGAAAAGATGATTATAGATAATCTAACGCTTTCTGAGAAAGAATTTTGGGATATGGTTGAAGAAGACGAATATAGTTATATACCATATTCAAAATAGAATCAATAACTCGCTAAACTTTTAATGATTACAAGAGGCACTTTCTAGCTCTGTTAAATTATCAGATAAGAAATGAAATACAATTTCCCTGATAGATTTATTGAGTAAATCCTGGCCAATTGCGTATGTTTTAATTCCATATTGTTGGAGAATCATGTAAGGCCTTCCCCCAATACCACCTACAATGCATGCATCAGCACCATTCTGGGCAAAAATGATCGGAAGAGCACCACACGAGTGTTCACCTTGAGGTTTAACAATATTAGTCTCTTTAATTTCATTATCTGCAACAGTAACAAGAGTTACAGTCTCACATTTTCCAAAATGTGGATTAATGCTAGAATCAAGCCCTCCAGGGCTGAACGTAGGGATAGCAATTTTCATTTCAGAAACATCTCCATTTTTAGGTTTATTGAACATTTTCTCTTCAATCATTTATTTCTTTTCTAAACCCATTTTTTCAAACCCTCTACCATACTACATTTAGAGATGGGTTCTTCTCTGAAGTATTCATTTTAAGCTTCTTGCAATTAAGACAAATATTTATTATCTTAATTATTTGAACATAACTACAATTATGTAACAACATGTTAATTACATGAAATAAATTAGAGTTAATTCTTTACTTTCTCATCATAAACATTTTTAATTTTATTTTCATTCAAATATCTTATTTTAAATCAAGATTAAAGGAATTTAATTGGTTTTATTCACTCAAAAATACGATAAATTCTCTGAATCGTTATATATCAGGAGGAAAAGCTTTTAAAAATTACCTACCAAACTTTTATTATTCTTTTTTTTCTTTCATTTTTCGTACCGATGTTTCTCCTAATCGATTTAGAGAGGAAAAAATATGGCACAAAAGTCAATATATGAATATTCAGCAAAAAAATTGTTAATGTCGGAGTTATCCAAGTATTTCCCTGAGCATAATTACCATGGAAAACTAGCGGTGATAACACCTGATACGAATTGGGACAAATTAGTCTCAGAGAATCCGTGGCTTCAAACTGATAAGTTAGCCGCAAAACCAGATCAATTATTTGGAAAACGTGGCAAAGCAGACTTATTATTACTCGATGCAAACTTAGATGGACTAAAATCTTTCTGCTCTGATAGAATGAACAAAGAAGTTGAAATCGGTGGTATTAAGGGAACTCTCAATCGTTTTCTAGTGGAACCATTTATTCCACATGAAAAAGAGTTTTATGTCTCTATTACTTCTGATATGGAAAATGATATTATTCATTTCTCCTTTGAGGGAGGTATTTTCGTTGAGGAAAATTGGGATAAGGTCGTGCATATTCCTGTACCAATTGGAACTGACATTTCTTCTTTTGATTTAGCTGGAAAATTACCAGATTTAGGTGATCTTAAAGATGAACTTATAAAGTTCATTAAAGGAGTATTCCAGGTTTACGTTGATCAAGATTTTGCTTTCTTAGAAATTAATCCTTTTGCAATAACTGATGCAAAAGTAATTGTTCCTTTAGATCTTAAAGCCAAACTCGATGATACTGCGAGTTTTCAGCATGTAGATACATGGGACAATCCTGATAATCCAATTGAATTTCCAAGAGCTTTTGGACAAGTACTCTCCAAAGAAGAACAATTTATCATGGATATGGATGAAAAAACTGGGGCTTCACTAAAGTTTACTATCTTAAATAGAGATGCGAGAATTTTTACCATGGTAGCAGGCGGAGGTGGATCAGTTATATACACAGATACTATCGCTGATATGGGCTTCGCACAAGAATTAGGAAATTATGGAGAATATTCTGGAAATCCTAATCGTGAACATACTGAACTTTACGCTCAAACGATTATTAATGTTCTAACAGAGACACCAGATCCTCAAGGGCGACCTAAAATTCTACTCATTGGAGGTGGAATTGCAAACTTCACTGATGTGAAAGCTACCTTCCTAGGCATTGTAGCTGCTCTAAGAAACTCTGCGGAGAAATTACGAAGAGCAAATGTAAAAATTTACGTTCGACGTGGTGGACCAAATGAAAAGGAAGGACTTAAACTAATGAAGGACGTTGGTGAAGAAATAGGAGTTCCAATCGAAGTCTATGATAGATATACACATATGACGCATATTGTTCCTTTATCATTGAAAGGAGATAACTAGAGGAGGAAACAAAATGACAAGAGAACTATTTAATAGAAACACTAGAGCAATTATTTATGGATTTCAACGTAACGCTATTCAAAGAATGCTTGATTTTGACTTTGTATGTAAAAGAGAAACCCCTTCCGTTGCTGCGATAATCAGACCTAGTCAAGCAGGTGCAATCGGTTACCATAAAGTGTTTTGGGGTGGAAAAGAAATTGTTGTTCCGATCTATCGAAAACTGGAGTTAGCAGTTAAAAAACATCCTGAAGCAGATGTAGTAATAAATTTCTCATCTTTTCGATCAGCATATCCGACAACTATGGAAGCCTTGAACTACCCCACGATTAAAACAGTGGCAGTAATTGCAGAGGGAATTCCTGAACGTCGTAGTCGTGAGATGAATAAACTTGCTAGAGAAAAAGGCAAAGTCATTATAGGACCTGCAACTGTAGGTGGTATTCAAGCGGGTGCTTTTAAAATTCGTAATACTGCTGGTACTATAGAAAATGTCATTCTATCTAAACTCTACAGGCCAGGAAGTGTTGGATTTGTCTCTAAAAGTGGTGGTATGAGTAATGAAATGAACTTTGCCATTTCTCAAAATTCAGATGGTGTTTATGAAGGAATAGCTATCGGTGGTGACCGTTATGCAGGATCAACTCTTCTTAGCCATCTACTACGATACGAAACAAACCCTAAAATTAAAATGATCGTATGTTTAGGTGAAGTAGGTGGTACGGGCGAAATTGACATCGCAAATGCAGTGAAAGACGGCCGAATAACGAAACCACTTGTCTGCTGGTGTATTGGCACGGCAGCCAAACTTCTTCCTAAGGGTTTACAATTTGGCCATGCTGGAGCGATGGCTGGTAGCGAATCAGAGACAGCTCATGCTAAAAACAAAGCTTTAGCTGAGGTAGGAATTATTGTTCCAGAATCCTATGATGATTTTGGTATTAAAATTAAGGCTACTTTTGACAAACTTAAAGCTGAAGGGAAAATTGATCCTATAGATGATTTTGAACCCCCAGAGATTCCAATGGATTATGCCCAAGCATCAAAACTTGGTCTTGTAAGAAGACCAACTGATGTTGTTTGTACAATCAGTGATGAACGAGGAGACGTTCCAATGTTTTCTGGCGTCGGTCTTGATTCAATTGTCGAGAAAAACAAGTCTATTGGATATACAATTGGCCTTCTTTGGTTCAAACGAGAACTACCACAATTTGCCCAAGACTATATTGAAATAGTTATCAAATTAACGTCAGATCATGGCCCAGCGGTTTCAGGACCGCACAACGCAATTGTCACCGCCCGAGCAGGAAAAGATTTAATGTCTTCACTTGCTTCTGGTATTCTGACAATAGGGCCGCGCTTTGGTGGTGCGATTTCCGATGCTGCGAAATATA
>JAUUVJ010000325.1 GCA_030589605.1 Candidatus Hodarchaeota archaeon
AATCTTAGAAGTTCAAGCAAACATAAATCTCTTTAAGCTTAAATCAGAAATCTCAATAGAAATAACTTCGGTTTCAGTTGTGACAGGCAAATAACTAGGCCAACAGCCTCCTTCCTGGTTGTCTACCCCGAGGTTATCAATTACAAAATCTAGTCCACAATTTTTACATCTCATATTATTACCTACTTGGGTATACCCTTTTTTTTCTGTATAGCAAACATCACAGGCATCTATAGCGACACGAACTAAATTATCTGTTCCTCTTACCGTGAAATACCTTATTGAAACCCCATTATCGTTGTAACTGAAGAATTTTGCTGTGTTAGTAATATCTGACATCTCTATCTGAATAGTATCTCCAATTTGTTCACCAGTACCTGTTTGTGAAGAAGAATTAGAACCTGGAGGATTGAACAAAAACATTGAGACAAATAAAATTGAAATCACAATTGCAATCGCAGGTAAAATTACTATTTTTTTCGATTTAGGTATTGAATTTGAAGTTTCGATATTTGTTTTAGTTTGTCTTTGTTGTATTTTTGTAAAAGTTGCTAGTGTATCTTCTAATACCTCATTTGAGGGCTGTTTTGTTTCAGTAGGAGGTTTTTTATATTTTGTATATCGTTTACGAGGCATTTTATCATCTTCTAGACAGAATAAGTGGGATATTGAGATCAATCAAAATATTTTCTACACATTTAAATATTTTAACATCCATAACATTTTAAATAAGAATTTCATTATAAAACAATTCCATCGTATACCTTGTTTACCCATCGCTAAACATTGAGAATAACATTCCCATTTACTCTGAAACTAAAAGTTAAAAACAGATCTATGGTTTTTTGACATGACCAGTTTCAGGTTCGAATAAAACTCCCCGTCGTGTCATTTCATCAATCGCTCTGACCACTAGAGATTTATCTAAACCTTCTTTGATTGCTTCGTCTATTATATCCTTAATAGTGACTGGTTCATCGTCTGCTTTTTCTAACATCCTATCGATTAAATTGTCTATTTGATCTAATTTTCGTCGTGATTTTGCACTATGACCTGATGACATCCTATCAATATCTAATTTCCCTGTATCAGTATCTTTGGCTAATTTTTCTAATGTAGCATTCATTAAATTGACTGCACCCGCTGCATCATCGTATGATACTTCGTCACTCAATCGCATTTTAGCACGAGCCTCAGATAATCTAACAAGTGATTCTAATTGCCGAGGAGTAATTGCAATTGGATCAGGACCCTTTTCATCTATTTTTCCACTTGATTGACGCAAATCCTTGTAGTATTCAAGTATACGCTCCTTGGCTTCATCAGTTAACCGAGGATGGACTTCTCGTCTAGCATAAGCAATATACTTGCGAAGTAGATCTTGATCAATTGGGGGGTCCTTCGATAAAGTCTGAGATTGATGCATATTCAAGATATGAGTTGCTTTATCATGGTCTTCTTGGGGATGAGGTTTATCCTCTAAAACAAACAGTAAATCAAATCGAGAGAGGAGGGTTGATGGAAGATTCAGGTTCTCTGCAGTAGCTCTATAGGGATTCCATCTACCACGTCGAGGATTGGCGGCTGCAAGAATTGAAGTACGGGCATTTAAGGTAGCAACGATTCCTGCTTTAGCTATACTAATCGTGTTATGCAAAATTAGACCATGACTTATGAAAGTCTTTGTTGGGTTTAGTGTCACATCATAAACCCAAGATGTTTTATTTTCCCCTGTATTCTCTATTTTTTCCACATTCTTTATTCGTAACCATCTGAATTGCTTTAGCTTCTCGATATAGTTAATCGCCTTTTTAACATCTGCTAGAACCTCTGAGAAGGCGATTTGTACATCTGCTAAAACAGCTGTCCTTCGTTGTAGAGTATATCCACCATTTTCAACATAATCAATTATCCCTCTTCTACCATTGATGATATTTGCGATTTGAGCTTGTGAGTAACCAATTCCTTCACGGAATTGACGTAAATCAGAATTATTTGGGAAATTATTCTCTAAGATGTAGATTCTTTCTTTTAGTGTATCTAAATATTTATCAATAACATCTACTGTTATACCATAATTACCTTTCAGATGTTGTTGAAAATATCCATTATAAGTTAAACCCAATTTCTTTAAACAGTTTTTTATGATTTTACCAGCACTAGGGGGTAAGACATCATGGCTTCTATTCATGCGCTTACTTCGTTTTACTAGTTTTTCTAGTTTTGAATTAGAACGAAGTTCAGGGATGATCTGATCTGCAAAAACAGCCAAATAATCTCCACGAATATACACTTTGTACCTTATTCTCTCTTCTTTTCCAATTGGAGTAAGATAATTACTGGAAAGAAGACGAGTATGTATACCTAAGGATAATAATAAATCTTGATAATCATGAGCGAGACCTTTTGATGATGTTGAAAAAGCAAATGATTCACTTTCAATTGCTCCATCACCATGAAAAGCAGCATTTAGAAAAGCCACTCTGATGGATTCAGTTGCAACAAAAATTTGATGAGGAATTCGTTTTACAAGACTTTTCTTCATTAATTTGGGAAAATTAATCTTCATATAGTTAAATAACGATTTAGAGATGATTCGTAAAACTCGCCCTTTCTCTACATTATCAATAGGGTCAATACTAAATGAATCATTTATGACAGCTTTCATATCTCGAATGATATCAGGATCAGTATTACTTAATCCAACTTCCATTGAAGAACCTTGATAAGAATATCCTTCTGATGCATAGTACCCTAAAAATCGGGCAAAGGATTCATTTATAGATGTGGGTAAACTAATTTTTTTTCTACCCAATTCAATATCCGTATTAAGGGGAATTTCATTAGAGGAAAAACTCATTCTTCGAATAGCAGGTACAAAAGTATCTGTTTTTACATCTTCAGCAGGGAGTTCATCAATAAATTCATCCTGAAACACAAAAATTGGATGTTCAGGTGTCACTAAAAGATCTCGTCCATTAGAATATTCAATTTTGATGAAAAATTTCGGCGCATTATGACGACTAACCTGATCAACATTCAGATGAAAGAAACAATCAAAATCAGAACTATATAGACTTTCATTTAAATGATCAAGAGGCAAAATCTCACAATTTACACCTTTTACCGTTTTTTCCATATTTTGATTCATTAAATTATCAACATAGGAACCGATGGTAACTTTTTTCCCATTAGATAATGTCAATTCAAAAGAAGGATGATAAGAATGTTGTTCCATCGCCTCATGTATTGCAACACGATCATCTGGTCGCATTTTATCAAATTCATCAATCATTGCGATACCTTGGTCAGCTAATACTAATACTCCAGCCTCAAGTGTAATTTCACCTGTATCTGGATCACGTAACACAGCAGCCGTTAATCCCGCAGCTGTGCTGCCCTTTCCTGTCGTGTATATCGCTCTTGGAGCTAATTTAGAGATGAATTTAAGTATTTGTGACTTTCCAACTCCCGGATCACCTATTAATAGAATATTTGATTCCCCTCTAAGCTTTATACCATCGGGAGTTTCTTTCAATGTCCCTCCGAATAATAGGGAAGCAATTGCTTCTTTTACATCATCATGGCCGTAAATTGAGGGTGCTAATGAATCACGGATTTTTTCGATAACATAAGGAGATTTCGACAGATCAATTATTTTTAATAACTCTTCCTCTGAAATGTCTAGATCTACATATTCAGCTTTTTCTTTGTCTATTGAAACGCCTTGGAAAAACTTGGAATATGTTGCTAGCTGTCCCCTTTTTAATAAACGAGACGCTCTTGCCTTAAGAATACCGACTACCTCAATTCTGTCTCCTGGTCTAGCTTGATCAACTAGATCATCTAAGACATGGATGATTAGATTTTGTGGTAGTTGTCCTGGCGGTAATTCTTCAGGTTTTTCCTGTAAGGTGATCTTTTGCCAATCAATAAATATACTTTTTTCTAATTGAAGTATAAGTGATCCTTTGCGTTGACATTGTTCATTTCTGCATTGATATGGAGGATTATAAATCCCTTCAGGGAAATCTGTAATCTGATTTTGCTCGCCACATGATACACATTTAAAATTCGCTCTTATCATCATAGGTTTAGGTTCAGTAACCCCAATGACAATTCCTTCAAAACAGGTTAAAAGACCTAAATGCTCTGTTTTTAGTGAACGGAGGGATAATTTTTTAGTCATATCTTCAATTCTAACATAGACCCGATTTAATCTTTCCAGATATTCGGGACTGATTTGAGCCAATATTGATTTTAGAATTTCCACTCCTACTTGAAAACATTCCTCGGGATTGATTACTATTTCTTCTGCTAGCTTTGAATCCTGAACAAGTAAATCATTGTATGAAATATTAAGGCTGCGTGAACCTTGTCTTTCCATTAGACGAATCTTCTCATAATAATATAGATTCCCCTCTTTATCTGTAAAATCTTCAATAAACGATTGAAAGCGGCCTTTTATATCAAATGAATAACCCATATACGTCCCATCAACCTATTTACTTATAAATTCATCTTTCCAATACTGTACTAAATCTACTATCTTATTAAAGAGAACATGTTCTGAAACAGTCATATTTGTTTGTTTTCGTGTAGATGTTGTTTGTTTATCAGCCATTTTTACCAGTTTCGAAATGCGTTCAACAGTTAATTGATTAAATTTCGATTTCCGTCTTTTATTTTCCAATTCACTAAATGTGGAATCTTTTAATTCTTCTGAAAGAACGATATTTTTCATAATAGTATGCAAGAAAGGATGTACTGGTTGTAATTCGCCTGAACGGAGTTCACTTCGTAATACTGCTGTCATATCCTGCAAACTAGTTGGAATATCCTTTTTAAAATCTTCAATAATCGAACGATCAAATAACACTTCAGCAATAAAATATGGAATTTCTATTCGACTTCCTTTTGTCGATCTAGGAATATTATAACCATCATATGAAAATCCAGTAAATTCTTTAATGAATTTGACCTTAACCTTACTTTCACTTTGTTCAAATTTTAATCTTGCTAGCTCAGATACTAGTTCAGATTGTTCAAAGGCTATATCTGTAGATTCAGAAGATTTAAGCAACATTAACCCTTCTTTTTACATTTAGAATTGAAATATTGAAATAATCGTTTTTTTCTTCTATTCTTGAATACTGTCCTGTTCGAATTATGTCTTACTTCAAAACTTCTGAACAGAAGTTGTATTCTTTACCATAATTGTGATGATAACTGAATAGATAGAATAATCTATGTTTTTCACTAGATAAGTCTCTTTCAACCATTGATATAAGAGTTTTCTCCGCTCTTGACAAAGAATTCCTCTTAT
>JAUUVJ010000292.1 GCA_030589605.1 Candidatus Hodarchaeota archaeon
AACTTCCATTATCTTGAATAGTATTTGCTGAGTAAAGAGCTCAAATTTTGTACCTGGTTCCCCGAGGACCAATATTACCGAGCGATTCGGAATTCCAGGATTCTCCTCGCCTCCAATGAATAGATCTAAAGATTGGACACCAGTTCGAAATATTTGATTAGATTCCAAGTTACAATTCACCAAATTCTAAGTTTAGCCTATTTTTAGGGAAAATAATACTATATTAAGGCTTAATTTAATATTACTTAAACCAATTAAAAAGATGTACTTTTTACTTCTCAAACTTTTCACTATTGCAAGAAAACGCATTTTTGCATAGAGTAGTCAATTATTTTTTTAACAATCTTAAATAATCTAAAAAGCTTTATTATACAATTAAAACTCTTGATTACGTTTTTTTGACAATGTTTAATAATTGAAAATGAAGTATACAAATAGTGATTATTGATAAATAGATAAGTGAAAAAGATTTGTCATTGACATAAAGATTCACTCTGAGTGATTCAACATGCAATTTGATGCTAATCCTCTAGCGTTACCGTTTGAATTCCAAGGCAGTAAATATAAAAACGTAAGTTGTCTTCTTATCCATTCATTCACTGCCTCTCCCTCAGAAGTTCGAGCATTAGGAATTTTTTTACGAAATCAAGGGTACTCAGGTCTAGCTCCATTATTACCAGGACATGGAAGTCACCCAAATGATCTGAAAGACGTTACATGGTTAGATTGGTATGAAAGTGCCCGAGAAAGCTTATTGTATCTTCGAAGAAACTATGAAAATGTAGTAATAATCGGAGTTGCCTTAGGAGCGGTCTTAGCAACCATGCTAGCAGCATCTCCTGAGCGGGATAATATAACAGGACTTGTTTTGATCACACCCTCTCAACATCAACCGTCTTCATTAATAATAAATATCTTACCTTTTATTAAATGGTTTAAAAAAGAATTTACAACCGACAGTGATGAACAAATAGCAGCTGATCTGCAAAAACATGCGAATTTTTATTACTCAAAACGTCCAACATCAGCTTTAATAGAACTGTATCGAATAATTGGGTTCACTAATAAAAGACTTCCTTTGATTTCGCAACCTACATTGATAATTCATAATAAAAATGACCAGAGCTCCGCACTTGATGCACCTGATTTTATTTATAACAGAGTTAAATCAATAAATAAACAGATTTTCAACATTGAGAAGAGTGGAAGAGGATTTTTACTTTCAGATGAAGCTAAACCTTCATTTGATAAAATTAATGAGTTTATTCAATCATTAATGACTAAAGTGTAACCGAATTATCTCAATTTTTTAGGAATTATTCGATAAAACACACTCATGATTGGAATTCCGATTCTAATTATCAAATTCCAAGGGAACAGAGGAAAAAACCTTGGAACATTGAATCCATAGACTTTATTCCGATTAAATATTCCATAAGGGTCAATTTGCTTTTTCTTAGTTTTCATTTCTTTCAGATTGGCATTAAAGACATTTCTCGCATATGGACTTAGCCATAAGCCAATACTGTAGGGTTGTCCATTTAACCCTTGTGCAATCCGAATAACTTCAAATGATCTAAACCAATGAAATGTATAAGGGATAGAACCGATGATAGGTAAAGAATACCGATTCATATCTTCTGGGAACCATACAAATACAACAGATAAATTATCTGAAGTGGAAATAATTTCAATAGCATATTTATCACGAGAAAAACGTTTTGCGATTAATTCTGTAAAATCTGTTATATGATGTGTTGGTACTAGAACTTCTGCTATAATTATTGAAGGGCCTTGTCTCTTCATCTTGAGGGTATAATATTTTTTTTCCCAATAATGATTTGCATATTGAGTAGGAAATGATAGTAAAGAATATCTGTTAGTAATTTCTTTTATTTTGCTCTCATCCCAGTTTTCTTTTTGAAAACTTATTGAAACTAATCCTCCTATGTGTTTTTCCGATTTCCAATCTATTTCTGATTCAGAATTTTTCCATTTTAAATTCTGAATGTCATTATATTTCAAGAAATATGGAGAAAGAGATTGATATTCGATAATAGCATTCAGAAGTTGATGCTGGGATTGAGATGATAAAGCATAATGGAATATCGGTTTAATACGTTCTATTTTAAGTACAATTTTCCATACAATACCTATAGTTCCGCAACTACCGATGAATATACTTGGATCATTGAATTTGAATTCTTTACCCTCTGTTCCAATTACAGTAATGCTCTCAATTGAGTTTCTAACATTACCATATTTTGAGGAACCTACACCATATCCCCCTTGGTTGACCCAACCACCTACTGTAGAAGAAGGAGCTGAAGATGGATAGGAAAGAAGGGTAAATCCTTTGAAATTTAAATCACTTCGAAGATTTTCCCAAATGATTCCACATTCGACTTCTACTGTTTCATTACTTTCATCAATAGTGAAAATTCGATTCCATTTAGTTAAATCTATTATTACTCCATTTCTAACAGGAAGAACCCCTCCGTACCCACTTGTTCCAGCACCACGGGGTATTAAGGGAATTTGATAACCTTCACAAAAATTGATAATTTTCTTTAATTCTTCAATATTATTAGGTTGAATAACTGCAATACAATGGTGGTTGATCAATAAACTTACAATCTTTGGAAGATCTGCTACATCTCTAGAATAAAGAAGTTTCTCATATTTTCTATCAAATATGGTGATTCCATCATTTTTCAATTCCTGGAGCTCATTAGAAATTAAATTTTGTTGCTTTTTAACCATAATGAAAAACAAAACTAAAGAAATACCAGCTAATAAACATAAGATAAGCGCAAAAAAGAAATATTCTTGAGTTTTTAAACCGAATTGTGGTAACATGAAAGGTAGGTATACGTATCCTATAATTAATATCATCCAGGACAAGAATAGAGTAACTAGATTGTCATATGTCCGCATTTAATATTCACTCAAGAATCGTTTTTTTTTAATAGTAACAAACAGAAAATCGATTTGTTAATCATAACTAGATCTAGGAGAGTAATTTTGCAGCTTAAAATATTGACGGTGATTCACTAGATAAGCTTTTCTCTTTAATATAATGTACAAAAAGAAAACTATTAGCAATAAAGGAATAGATTGCTTTTGATACAAGGTTTGTAACAAACTTGCCAGAAGTCCGGGGTGTTCATAATACGGGTCATCTTAATCGTTTTGTCGAATTGTTATCCTATAAAGCTAAGCTACTAGGTAAAAGAGTAATAACAATTGATGAGCGGAATACGAGTAAGACTTGTTCGTTCTGTGGACATAAGAAATCGCGAATGAACCTTTACCAACGAATTTATCACTGTAAGAGTTGTGGAACCGTTCTAGATCGTGACCAGAACTCCGCGATCAATATTATGAAACGGTTTCTCTCCCATAATGCTTTATGGACGAGCTATCAATATTTTGAAAAGAATGTTCGAAATATTCGAAATATTCAAAAGCTTCAAAATCTTCAAAATCTTGGTAATCTACGATATTATTCTCAAACAGCCAATGATAAAACGGAAGTTTCCCCTCAACGTTACTCTAAAGTGTTGATAGGTTCAGCGGACTCGTAGGAAGCCATGTCCTTTAGGGCATGGTAGTTCACACACGAAAGAAATCTATATTCAAAGAGAAAATTTAGGTAATTGACAGAAAAAAAGGTACACAAAGATTGAGCATGAAAGAAAATGGAGAAGAAACAAGTAAAATATATCATGTTTGATTTCGACGGCACACTTGTGGATTCTATGACTTTCCTTGAAAATAACGCAGTTTTACTGTTGATAGAATATTACAACTTGTCAAAAGAGGAAGCCACTAACCGTTATAGAGAAACAACGGGATTACCGTTTATTCAACAAATGGAGATAATTGCTCCTAAAAATAAAGATTTAAACTCAAAAACCGTTGAAAAATTTGAAAAAATGAAGACTGACCGAATTTATGAACAAAAATTGTTTACTGATTCACTAGATGTTCTTAAAGCACTTAAAAAACGTGGATATAACTTAGGAATATCAAGTGGAACAATTGAGGAAATAATCAGTGAATATCTGCATCGAATAAAACTGGATTTAGTTGATGATGTGCTAGGATGGAAACCAGGATTTGAAAAAGGAAAAGATCATTTTAATTATGTAATAAAAAAACATAAAATAAAGAAATCGAATATCGTGTTTATTGGGGATTCTTTGCATGACGCTAAACGAGCTAAAAAAAATCAGATAAACTTCATTGGTAAAGTTGGAATGTTTTACCAAAATGATTTTGAACAGATAATCACTGATGTTAAAGTAATCAAAACACTCTCCGAAATAGTAGAAATATTCCCATAAAATACGATTGACGTTGATGAATAGGAATGGAGCTTCATTCAAAATACCTAACTGGCTTTCTTATTATCGGAGCTTTATGTCTAGGTTATTCTATTTTAGTACCAATATCTCCTCTTTTTTCATATGTATATCATGGTTTTTCTTCTGAATACCTTGGAGTTTTATTAACAACGATTGGTGTTTTGATATGTATTATAGGATTGATTTTTTATTATCTTTTATATTCCTCAGAACGAATTAAAGGATTAAAAGCTGAATATGAGATATCACCAGATTTAACACAATTCAAAGCGATACCATATTCAAAGAATGGATCTTCGATACAAAAAGAGGAAACGCCTGACAAAGCTTTTTGTAGTCACTGTGGTAAAGAAATTTTCCAACCATTTCGATGTATTACATGTAAGCAACTATTATGTGGAAAACATTACTTACCTGGTGAACATTCTTGTATGGAGGAAGGGCAGTGAAACGTCAAGATCAAGATTGGAAAGAGATTATTGAGAAAGAATATACTAAGAAGAATATTCTAGATAAAGTTCACCTATCTACTCAAGAGATTTCAGAATTGGGTATAGCATGGGTAATTTCATGTGTTGTTATTCTAGTCATTATCATTAGGAGAGATAGAGATTTTTTAAATGAGCTATTTGCACAGGGAAGAATACCAAATGAACTGTTCTTATTCCTATTTGCTCTTGGCATAAGTTTTTTTACTCATGAATTAATGCATAAATTCACAGCAATTAAATATGGGGCTAAAGCCTATTTCAAAATAAGCCAACAAGGTTTGATGATAACTTTAATTAGTATGATTATAGGATTTCCTATTTTAGCTATAGGGGCTGTTTATTGGTGGGGTGAAGCAACATCTTCCACAGGAATACGTGGCAGAGTTTCAGCAGCAGGGCCTATCTCGAATTTGATTTTAGCAGGATTATTTATAGCTATTCAAGGATTAGGCTTTTTTCTAATTGAAAGTATGACAGAGCTAAGTTTAATTTTAATAACAATAGGGGAAGTTGGTGTTTGGCTGAACGTCTTTCTTGGTACATTCAATTTATTACCCATCGGAGTTCTTGATGGAGCTAAAGTATTGGATTGGAATCCTAAAATTTGGATTGGTCTTCTTGGTAGTTTCATAGTATTAGGACTATTCATGGGCGGATTCAGTTTTTATATACCTTTTTATGTGAAATTATCCATATTGATGAATTAAACTTCCATTTTTGGTTCTTATAAACCTTAACATCAATTTTTATCTTATTTAAAGCTTTTTCTATTGTTTTTTTTGGTGATAAGTCTTTGATTCGACGAATCCGATACCAAGATATCGTTCGAAAGCGAAACCAATAACTAAATTCATCATTCATCAGTTGATTATCGATTTTATCT
>JAUUVJ010000170.1 GCA_030589605.1 Candidatus Hodarchaeota archaeon
CTTATCGTCCTAAAACTGATGAATCTTTTTACATTACTTTCACTGAAATTTATCAAGCCTCAGTATTTGAAACTAGAATTAAAGGGGTTAATGCAACAGTTATTGGTGATGAGAAAGATTTTGTTGATTATCTTGAAAATAATCCTTCAAAAATAGAGCCAGGATTGAAAATAATAAAACGAGAGAAAGAAACTGATGTCGGATTCATCGACCTTTTTGCTGAGGATAGATCTAACAATTTTGTGATTATTGAAGTAAAAAAACAAGTCGCAAATCCAGCTGATGCCTATCAATTACAACGTTATGTTGAATATTTTCAGAAACAGACTACTCAAAATGTCCGAGGGATTTTAGTGGCATCTAGAATCCCTAATAAAGTTAAACAATACTTAAAAGACTCTAACCTTGAAGATTGTGCGATTTCATGGCAAGATATCTTTCCTACAATGAAAAGACCATCGTCTATACCAAGATTACGGAACTTGCAGGATTTTTTCTAAACAGGCCGAAATGCAGTATTCTACAGAATAGTATTCAATAGATCTAAATTATATTACTCTTAAAAGGGAACCCAAAGCGGAAGGTAAAGATTTTGAAGATCACCTTTAAGTAGATTTCATATTTAAAGTTGATTCATATCAAAAATGACTATTAATTATAATATATCCTCCTGTACACCTGAATATATTGTGTTGTAATGTAAGAACTAGTTCTTAAAGAAGTAACAGTCGTTATTTTTCAGAGTTACCCTTCACTAACACATTTTAATTCCAAGAACATCTTCCTAAAAAACTCTTAATCAATCAGCTTCTTAGCATCCGATTAATCCAAAAAGCAGGCTACATTTTAATGTTAAGCATAAAAAAGCTTTCCATAAACAGGTCTTTTATAAAAACTGAAGAGCTCCTTTTTGCACTGTATCATTTTCCATTAGCTGTGACTAGTCCATTTATTTCTCTCTATTACTTTGATCTCAGTGGAGGATCTTTTTGGGGGTCAGGATTAATCATAGCTATTCCATATCTGTTTTTAATCTTCTCTAGTGGTTTTTTTGGTAAACTTAGCGACAAAATTGGATCAAAGAATTTGGTATTAGTTTCTTTAAGTTTCTTCATACTTTCATTCTTATCTTATTATGTCATTGATGAAAATCATCTCCTGTTTTTCGTAGCTTACATTGGATTCAATATTATGATTTCAGCTTTTACTCCTGCATTTAATCGAGTAGTTTCTTTCCAAGAAGCAAAAAAAAGAGCCAATGCATTTGGAAAACTTGGGATGAGTGCTTCAGCTGGTTTTTTATGTGGATCCTTGCTTACTGCAGGAATCATCGATTATTTAGAATATAAATTATTATTTCTTCTTGCAGCTGTGTTTGCTTTTGTCACTTTTCTTGTAGCACTAAGGTTAAATGACAATCATTCAACAAATAATAATCTAAATGATCAAACAACGTCATCGAATTTAAGCATGATAAAAAATGAAAAAAAGTTCAATTCATTAAGACCTATTTTAATTTTACTTCTTCTTGTATTATTTACTAATATTACAAACAGTCTTTTTCTTAGTTTCTTTGCAATATTCGTGGAAAAAGATTTAGGCTTTGAATGGAGTACTATTGCTCTTGTTAACACTTTAGCAACATTAATTGGCATTTTCACTACTTATGCAGTTGGTAGATTAGCTGAACGTTACAAAAAAAAGAATTTGATTTTGATTGCATTAGTATTCTATTTTCTTCTTCCTTTCGGCACATTTTTACTTAGTACTAGTATAAACTCTTTGAATTCACATTTGATTCTTCTCTTATACAGTATACCACTTTATTCAATATTTTTCGTTATTGTACCAGTGTTCATTGCTGAAAATACACCTGAATCAAAAAGAGGCCAAGCCATGGGATTATATACCTCATCACAGTATTTAGGGATGACACTTGGGACTGTTGTTGGTGCATATTTAGCGACAATCAATGAGATAATTAGACCTAATTTTTTGGTTGCTTCATTTATAGCATTATTTTCAATTCTTATTGGTCTATTTCTGTTTAAAGAATCAGACAACGAATGATCGGGGATTCCAATATTCCTATTCTTTATGTAAATAAAACAGGAAGATTAACCCAGTCCAGTTAAAAAAGTTAACATCTTTTATTGAAGAACATAAAACAAGTTAACATCTTTTATTGAAGAACATAAAACAAAGGGGCTTACTCTTGATAAATCAAAGGAATTCACAAAAGAACAGCAAGAAGAGCAAAGATCTTTTGGTTTAAGAAAAAAAGCTTCTCGTTTTTATCGTTATGGTGAAAAACGAACAAATAACTATGACCAAAATAAAGAAACTGAAAAAGCTTATCTCGAAGAATTTGGAGAGGGGCCACTTATCCAAGGCCGAAGAGGCACCCGAACACGCGAGATAAAACTAGAACGAGCAGAAAACGCCAAAAATAGAGCGGAGGAAGATATATCAATGGCGAAGAAACACCAACGCAAAGCGGATGCCATAGCTCGAGCGGCAGAAATTCCAATCGGATTTTTTGAGAAAAGACGGAATGAATGGGAAACAGTCATTACTAATTTTTTGAAAATAGGAGATACTATTCACGGAGGATGGGGAGGTTATAGCTGGTCTGAGGGCATCCTAACAGTCAAAGAATTTACTCAGGGTAATAAGGGAAGAAGTGTTATCGGAATTGATAGCGAAGGAAACCGCGTGACTGTTAAGAAGAATAAAGTTAGATTAACTGATGAAACAAAACAAAAACTCTATGAGCGAATGACGATTGAAAACCACGAAGTACCCCCATCGAAAACAGAGAAAAAGGTAACTAAACGTAATGATACCTCTTTAATGGGTTATTTCAGAGAAGCGGAAGACCGAGAGAGAAAGAAAGATAATAAATTAAAATCAGAAGATCTTCAGACTAAAATTAAACAAATAACTTCTCAAAAGGGAGATGATTTTAAGAAACCTGAAATTATCTCTTATGATATAGAGGGCTTTTATCCTACTCCTCGTAAAGTAGTAGAGCGAATGATTGAATTAGCAGATATAAAAGATAAAGATACAATTATCGAGCCTTCAGCGGGAAACGGAGCTATCGCTATTATCCTCAAAGAAAAGTACCCTGATATCAATAGTCGATTAGGTCTTATCGAAATTAACCATACCTTAAGAAAAATCCTGATGGAAAAGGGGTATAATCTCTATGGGGAAGATTGTATGAAATTCACACATCCAACAGGCTTTAAGAAATTTATAATGAATCCACCGTTTGAAACTGACAAGTCTATATTACATATAATGCATTTATTTAATTTTGCTTTAGCAAAGGGAGGCCGAATGGTTGCTATAATTCCAGCTAGTTTGTATTATCCCCTTAACCCCCGAAAAAGAATAAGACAACATTTTAACGAATTTTTAGATAAATATTGTATAAAAAAATATACAGATGAATTGCCTCCTGAAACCTTCAAAAATTCAGGTACGAATGCACACTCTGTTTTAATTGTGCTAGACAAACCGTTATAATTCTTTAATATGTTAAATTAGACCAAAAATAAAAATATCCTTGATGTGTTATTCCCATGAAATTAGATTCGTTCATTAAACCGATTTCGCTTAAAGAATACCACAAACAGAATGTCAAACAACGAGAGAAACACGAAACTGAGAGAAAGAATATTCCTAAAAATTTCATCACGGAAATAATATCTTGTGGTGAGTTTGTGAGGGGTTTATAAATTATCTATGTATTGATATTGAATAGGTCGATTATCATGAGGTTAGTTCAACTAGAATTGCTAAAAGATAAGTCATTAAATATTATTTTTTTCATATTTTATCGGATGTATAAATTAATTGAAAAGAGAATTGATTGAAATGGAAAAACAATATAGAAAATTAACCATGTTGGAACGATTGTTCGTTACTTTTGTTGTAGCAACCATTACTTATATAGTTATTTCTTTGGGTCCTGGTTATTCTAGTGGTAATATTACTTCCCCAGAAATGATTGCCGAATTGAATGTCCAACGTGTGATTGGTACGGTTATTGTTGGTGTAATTGGTTTTGTTGCCGCATCACGAGGTACTCGCCCGATCAAAAACAAATAATATTTTCTTCTCTCTCTTTTTTAAAAATAGGATGAAACTAAATGGTAGATAATTTTTCACTCATTCAAGAAACCATTCATTTTTTAGAGAAACACCAACCGAACACTTGGATAATCGATCCAGATGTTCAATTTAGTGATCAGTGCGATAATTGTAACAAGACGACAACAGATCGTCTCTTCTTTACAAAAGTTGGAAATCCAATCAGTTGGCAAGAAAATCCTAATCCAGTTGCTGGTCCGTTAAAAAATTTTTACACAGGCTTTTGTGTGAAGTGCATGACTAAAGGATTACATGAGGGCACTATAACAGTCAAGAAAGTGAATGAGAGTGACTCATGTCCATTGTGTAATGAAAGAGGTAATGATAAAGACCATAAGGGAAAGTTTAATCGAACTCCATGTTATATTTGTAATAAAGTGGACGCATCAGATGAAAGAATCATCTCATGTCTATTTTATGCTCATGTGGGGCGATTTCATTTTGAAATGTTTTTGTGTTGGGATCATTTTGTGTATCATTTGATTAATGACGTACAAATGCAAAGAAATATCATAAATTTCTGGTCGGATGAGGCGGTAGAGAGATCTAAAAGACATTTAAATCTTCATTATGGTAAGTCTTTGAAATTAAAGCCCCCTACATTTAAAAAAACAATAAAAATCGTCATTGTTGGGGATAAGGGTGTCGGTAAAACTACTTTAGTCAATACTATTACTCACGAAATGAGGAATAATTCTCATTATACAATTCAAATTTGGGACGATGATAGTAGTCATGAATATTACAATAAGATTGGAGTAGCTGATGCAGCCATATACTGTTATGACTTAGTAGATATAGTTACGATGTGGAATTTAGGTAGGTGGAAAGATTATATCCACTATGCTGTTCCATTATTTTTTGTGGGAACTAAAAATGACTTAGCAAAGTTAGATAAAAATGGAATAACGATGAAGGAGGAAGAAAAGAAATATAAGTTTCATTCTTACTTTTTAAGTTCTGTGACTCATCCCCAATCTCTTCTTGAGGGATTTGAATCAATTTTGGATTATGTGTACGCAGACAAGGAAAATTTGGTCGAAATCCAACTTATTGTGCTTCAATATCCCAGTTAGAACGGGTATTGGAGAATATTTACTCATTATTCCTTCATTACCCAATTAGTCTTCTTTTCTATTGTTTTCGAATTTTAGTAATCCTCTAGTGAATATGTTTTCCTTTTTACATTACTAAGGATTTTCTCTCATTCTTTCCATTTTGGGTAGATTTTTTCTATCGAATTTTCTCTTATTCCAGAACCTTTGTATTGTGAGGGCTAGCATAACAGGTGTGAATAAGGCAATCATAATGAGCCAATCTACGACATATACTTGCGAGCCTTATATACTCAAAAAATAGAGAAAAATGAGAAAAATGAATGGATAGAATAAAGATGATTAACAAAATATTATTGGATTATTTTGTGTAAAGTTTTAAATAACTAAAAAATACAGCATAAGTTCAAGCATCAGCCGGTTTTTTATGTGGATCCTTGCTTACCGCAGGGATCATCGATTATTTAGAATATAAAATATTATTTCTTCTTGCAGCTGCATTTGCTTTTGTCACTTTTCTTGTAGCACTAAGATTAAATGACAATCATTCGGCAAATAATAGCATAAATGATCAAACAACGGCATCGAATTTAACTATGATAAAAAATGAAAAAAAGTTCAACTCCTTAAGACCTATTTTAATTTTACTTCTTATTGTATTATTTACCAATATTACAAACAGTCTTTTTCTTAGTTTCTTTGCGATATTTGTGAAAAAAGATTTAGGCTTAGAATGGAGGACTATTGCTCTCGTTAACACCTTAGCAACATTAATTGGCATTTTCACTACTTATGCAGTTGGTAGATTAGCCGAACGTTACAGAAAAAAGAATCTGATTTTGATAGCATTAGTATTCTATTTTCTTCTTCCTTTCGGCACATTTTTACTTAGTAATAGTATAAACTCTTTGAATTCACTTTTGATTCTTATTTTATACAGTATACCACTTTATTCAATATTTTTCGTTATTGTACCAGTGTTTATTGCTGAAAATACTCCTGAATCAAGAAGAGGCCAAGCCATGGGATTATATACCTCATCACAGTATTTAGGAATGACACTTGGGACTGTTGCTGGTGCTTATTTAGCAACAATCAATGGGATAATTAGACCCAATTTTTTCGCAGCTTCAATCATTGCAATATTTTCAATTTTTATTGGTTTATTTCTGTTTAAAGAATCAGATAATGAATGATCGGGGATTCCAATTTTTCTATTATTTATTTCTATAAAACAGAATAATATTTCATTTAATGGAACCTGAAATATGAAGTACAGTTGATTCAATGTTATCCAATTCTTCATCCCCAGGAAAGAGCATTCGAGCCTCTTGAAGTAGCCTACGCGCTTCACGTATCAATCGGGCTTTTGCACTTGCTTCAATCCATGATATCCAATCTATTAGTTCCATATGTAATGGATATAAAACATTAAATTGCTTATATAAGTTTTCAGCCTTCCCAAAATATTCAAATTCATCATTCCCGAGTTTTAAATAAAAATTAGCTAGTTTTCGAATAATGTCAATATGTTTTGGTGGTTCTCTCCGAGTTTCAGCACTATTTAATCTTTGTTCGAGAATAGTTATTTGTCCTTTCATACTAGGTCCCTTTCGACCTCTCACAACAGGTTTACTAGCGATAGCTTCATCTTCTCTTCGATCTAATCCTTTTTGGAATTCTAGATCAGATTTTGTCCTAAGTTGTTTTGTTTTGGACTTCCCAAACATTTTTTTCAAGAAACTCATTAACAATCACCAATTTTTGACTCTCTCGTCAAATTTTACAATAGAATTTCAAACCTAGATAAGATAGTAATGATGTTAATGTTAGTAACCTACCAGATTTTTAAATCTATGTGATTTTTCTTTTAAATTTAGTCATATAAAAAGAAGTTTCATATGAAGAAGATTCAATCCAAATATCGATTTAATATAATTATGGATCTATTTATTGTAAATTAAGAGAATATGCTTGTTTTTTACATATTCATTCATTTTTTAATTTTCCTGCTGATTTTATAAATCACTAAGCATATCATCAATTTAACTCAAAAGATTTAAATTTCAAAACTTACAGAAACAGATAGATTACAGAAAACGACGAGAAATATAATTGTTTCGAAATATAAAGAATTTTAATACACTGAATAAGGGGATAGGTATTTTTTTTATTCAGAACTAAATTATATCCTATAAGGTAAGCCTAAAACCAAAGAGAGCTGCTCTAGCAGCTAGAAGATATCGGCTTTCTCTTAGATCTTCAAAATTAGAGTTTCTTTTAATAAAAGATTCTTCTCTAAGTTGGTTTAAAGCATAATGAATAGTTCGTTCTGAATAAGGTAGCTCTTGCTTTATCTCTCTCACAGCAATAGGAGTATTTTTCGTTTCAAGTAATTCTAATACTGCTACAGCACTTCGTGAGATCCTTACTCTTTGCTCCGAATGAATCACAGGATTTAAGTATACCATTTTGCATACCGATAGTCATTTGGTAATTTATATTAATTTCATATTAATTTCATGGTTAGAATATTTGTTATGATATAGCTTTATGTCAGCGGGATTTTTATATTTGTTTTTATATGCAAAAAATGAGATCATATATATGCATGTTGCTTTTATATGGAAAGAAAGATGCAAGTGCACCATGATGCTTTCGCATTTTCAAATTGATACTGAATCGTATGGGTTAAGGAAATATTCCTTTGTTTCTAAATGATTGAATAATTTTTTGTGATTCATGTAAAAATGATTGCTGATTTGATAAAATATTTGATTTACCAGAAATTTCAGCATCTAAAAAGATGAATGGAAGTAGATCCTCACTTGCATTTATACCAGTAGCACGAATCCAACGTTTTAATGTTTTTAAATCTAAATCA
>JAUUVJ010000414.1 GCA_030589605.1 Candidatus Hodarchaeota archaeon
AGAAACAACTTTCTCATTTTTAAAGGTTAATCTTACTCCTTCACAATAACTAACACTTCTATCCCACAAAGAATAATCAAAATTGGGATAACATCCAATTGTGCTGCCTTCGACTATACCTCCATGGCTGATAATCAGTGCTGATCCATTTTGGGGAATTTTTTTAGTGATTTTTATTAGGACTCCAGCCAATTTTTTAACCCAGAGAGTTGTTGCTCCATTGTATTGAAAAACTTCTGCAAATTTCTTAAATCCAGCGTCCCAAGGAATTTCTTGATTTACAGTGGAACTTATAGATGACAATTCTTTGATTGTATCATTTACCTCAAACCCCATGGCAATTGCAGTTTCAAAAGCTCTAGGTACTGTACTTGTTAAAACAAGATCGAAAGGTCCTATATTTGTCCCCAATTTTCGAGCAAGATCAATTCCTCGTTGGTTAAGGTGACGAGAAGTAGATGCATAAGCAGTGTGCCGTCTATGCTCTATAAATTTCATTGATACACCTCTAAATCAAATATGAATACTTTGGTAAAAAAAGTTGAGTTTTTAGTTTATTAGTTTCTCGTAATTAAAATGTATAATATGGAATAATATGAGAGGAGCTATTTGAAAAACCAGAAAATTAGGGAAATAAAGGAATTTGGTGATTTTCAAACTCCCTCTGATTTAGCTCTACAAATAACAGGATTAATACAAAATAGGGGTATAAATCCTTCAACAATAATCGAACCAACCTGTGGAACTGGCTCTTTCATATTTTCTGCTTTAGAAACCTTTCCAAATGCTGAAATTATTGGAATGGACATAAATAGAGATTATATCGAAATAATTAAGAAAAAACTAGATCAAAGTGAAATAAATATCAAAGTTGATGTTAAACAGGCTGATTTTTTTCAGATTAACTGGAAGAAACAAATAGATTCACTTCAGAAACCTATATTGATAATTGGTAACCCCCCATGGATAACATCAGCAGAAATGACGGTTCTAAATGGACAGAATTTACCTATAAAGACCAATATCCATAAATTTAGTGGGTTAGATGCAAAAACAGGGAAAAGTAACTTCGATATCGCTGAATGGATTATTATTAATCTTCTAGAGTCATTTAATGGGTATGATGGTATTCTTGCAATGTTATGCAAAAACAGTGTGGCAAGGAAGGTATTAACATATTGTAATAACAATAAATTAATGGTATCAGGAGCTAGTATGTATTCAATAGATGCTAAAAAATATTTTCAGGCTGCAGTTGATGCTTGTTTATTTACATGCGACTTAAAACCAGATTCATACAATTATTCGTGTAGAATATATAAAACATTGGAATCTAAAAACCCGATTCAAGTGATTGGTTTTGCTAATGGTGAGCTAATTGCTAATGTATCTATATACCAAAAGTGGAAACATCTTCAAGGGCAAAGTCAATATACTTGGCGTTCTGGGATAAAACATGATTGTTCAAAAGTAATGGAATTGGCAAAAAAAGAAGGTTTTTTGTTTAATGGCTTTAATGAACAAGTTTTAATTGAGGAAGAATATCTATATCCAATGTACAAGAGCTCTGATATTGCGAATAATCGTTTAGATGACATTAGAAGATGGATGATTGTACCACAAAAATATATTGGAGAAGAAACTTCTGTTATCAAGGATAAATCTCCACTAACTTGGGATTATCTGAATAAACATTCGAAGAGACTCGATTCAAGAGCTAGCTCGATTTATAAAAATCGTCCTCGTTTTTCTATCTTTGGAGTTGGAAAATATTCATTTTCCCTGTGGAAGATAGCGGTTTCTGGGTTGTATAAACAGGTAATCTTTAGACTAATACGACCTTACAAAGATAAACCAGTGGTATTAGATGATACATGCTACTTAATTCCAGCCAATTCCTTCGAAGAAGCTGTTTTGCTTTATACACTTCTTAATCATCCAGTAGTAAAAGAATTTTATACCTCGTTCATTCATTGGGATGCAAAGCGTCCTATTCAAAAACGAATATTGCAATATCTCGATTTTAAAAAAGCATGTGACGAGATAGGTCATAAAATGATTCTAAATCTTGCTTTTGAGAATTTTCCTTTAGCTAACTTTGAAAAAATGGAGGAGACGTTATCTCATTTTAGTTAACATGATTACGAAAAACGTCATTAAACTACAAAAACAATCAGAGGTATATTATTTTACTTCGTATATTTTCTGAGTTAATCCTTTTCGGAAATCAAGGAAATTCAGGAAGTTGAAATTAGTAAATTTTAATTTTTCAAAAGATATAGTTCCTAATTCTAAATGAGAAATAACTGAACCTTTTTATTTTATTATTGTTATTTATAAACCATGAAGGCCGAAACTTCTTTTAAATCTCTTTTAGAACGAAAAGATATTCCAATCGATGCTAGAAAGATTATAAAAATAGCTTTTGATCAATTAAAGACAGAACAATCAATTTCCCAGAGATATTTGACATTATACAACGAGGTACCCATTGGCCTTTATCGTACTACTCCTGAGGGCGAAATCCTAGAAGCAAACCCTTATTTGGTTCATACGTTTCTGCAGTCGTACAAGGAACTCTTGAGATTAATAAAAAGGAAATAAACCTATTAGAATTCCTTCAAGAAACCGTTGAAGCTTATCAGCATTTATTACCTGGACAATTCGAATTGTCTATCTCCTTCAATGAATCATTGATAATGGCTATTGATAAGTATAGAATTCAACAGGTTATAGATAATATTTTGAATAATGCTATTAAAAACACTCATTCAAAGCAAAGAAGAATTATAATGACTGTAATAGATTTACCATCTGATGTTGAAATCACAATTACTGATAATGGTGCTGGGATAGATCCCTCAAACATACAAAAAATTTTTGATCAATTTATATCAATAAAAACTGAATATTCAGTCACTGGGACAGGTATTGGCTTATTTTTAAGTCGTGAGATTATTATTGCTCACGGAGGTACTATTACTGCTCATAGTGATGGAATAGGTCATGGTTCTCAATTTATTATTACTATAAGTAAATTTGATTAGAATTATTATTAAATAATAAGCAACATACAGTTGGGTAACTCCGGTTTAATGGAAGATAAATTTGAGACGAAAAGTATATGCAGTAACGAAAATCCCCTACTAAATGCTTTTAACGTTCTGAAACAGAAGTGATCATAATGTCCAAAGTTGCTGTTATACCAACTAGTTCAAAAACGGTCTTAGAAGATTATGCAAAGGCATTAGACATTATCGATTATACATCATTTATGGATAAGCAAATAGATACAATTATCAAGATAAATCTCTCTTGGTCACTTTTTTATCCTGCATGTTCAACTCCACCATGGCAATTAGAAGGGGGTCTTCATAAATTAAGGAATGATGGATTCGATCCAAGTAAAATTATACCTGTTGAAAACCAAACAGTTGTAACTCACCCTTGGAAAGGAGCTTTTCTTAATAAATGGTTACCCATTCTAAAAAAATATGAAACAGAATATCGTCCATTAACGAATGAAAAATGGGTTAACTATAACCCTAAGGGGGATGTTCCATGGATGCGAGAATTATTCAAAGATAGAATAATTGTTCCAGAGGTATACTTGAATTCAAACATTGTACATTTGCCAACTTGTAAGACTCATGGTCATACAGTGACAACGGGTGCTTTAAAAAATGCCTTTGGTGGATTAATTCCGAAATATCGGCATCATTCTCACAAAGTTATTCATGAAGTTCTTGTAGATTTACTTACTATTCAAAAAG
>JAUUVJ010000131.1 GCA_030589605.1 Candidatus Hodarchaeota archaeon
GCTGTACATCAGACATTTCTTCTAATCGAGTGACACCTTCGACAAAAGCTTTCAATGATTGAGGGAATTTATCAGGGGTAGCGATATCACAAATAAATACCAATACAGCAACATTACTGAAGATAAAGGAGCTCATACTACTTAAGAAACGCTTCAAAAAAACTTCCTGGCCTCCAAGATCCATGACTGTAACTGCTTCATCTGCTACTTGTTCAATTTGTCGCTCATAATTCAAACTAGTGGCGTAATTCTGCGTTTCTTCTGGTGCTTTTCCTCCAAAAACAACATCTCGTATGGATGTTTTGCCTGCTCCTGATAACCCGAGGAGAATGATTTTTCTTTTAGGAGGTTTTTTAACTTCCACAAGTTTAGTAACTACTCTTCGGGGATATCTGCCTTCTGACATTCCAGCTTCAATCCTCTTTTCCCGTGTTTGAGAAGATCTTTTCTTCTTTTCTGGGCTTAAAAGAGGTGATAGACGCATTGGAGGAATAGGGGGGATAGGAGGTTCAGAAATCTTCAGGAGGGAGTCAGAGAATTTGGGAAGAGGGGGGTCAAATTGAGTTCGATCTATCTCAAACTCCAATGTTTTTAAGACAGTTTTAATTAATTTTAATTTTCTAATAAGCTCTTCAAGGTCCCAGAGATCAAGTGACTCAGTTCCAGGGAGTATTTCAAAGATTACTTTTTTGAATCCCTTTCCTATTCGAGAACGGATGTGATGTGTCAATTGCATTCTCACTTGTTCCCGTTTTAACTCTCTTAATAATGCTAATTCTTCTTTCTCTTCCGAGGTAACTCGTATAACTTCTTTCTTACTTTTTTTCTTTCGTAAGTACCGGCCTTTTCTATTCCTTGGTTGTTTATTAGGATCCATTAACTGTAACCACGGGATTATCCAATGTTACAACGGATATATAAATGTATAACTTATTCTCTATATTGTTAACGCAATATAAATTGTTAAAAACAATTTGAATTTCAAAAAAAAATCAATGACTTCCATCACTAATCGCATGAGGGCGATTTTAGTACTAAAATAGAAATTAAGCATGTCCTATCGTTAATTAATTAAATAATAATTATTAGTTTAAGTAGCATAAATCTTCTACTACAATTAATACAATTAATATCAGTCAAATACAGTTGAATCTGAGCATTTCTGGTCTGTTGTCTGTTTTTATTAAATGCTGTTTTTCTATTTTCTGTATTTTAAGTCTTTTTTTTATGTAAATCAGATTAAAGGTATAATGCTAGGCAATGATATCTCTTTTTTCATCATCCCTGTTATGAATGTGGAAGTAACTATTGCCTACGTTATTCATCGTGTGTTGACTGATATTGACTTCAAGTCAAATTTGTAAATTCTTGGGTTCTTTTATACTAATTTTGATGTTACCTAGTAGGTAACTGTAGAATGGTTCTTGAAACTCTTTTAAAGAAAATTAGGGTTGTATTAAAAGCATTGCGAAATAGGGGAGTGAGGTTAATACAAATGATGCCACCAGGTGGATCAGGTCCAGATCCGAAATGAATTTTTTACTTTCTAACGACTCCTAATGAAGGAAGTTAATCAACTTCCTTCGATTTTTTTTATTTAAATTAAGTCTCCCAATTTTTTCAACAAAAAGTGTTTAAGCATTTAGTTTTCGATTAAGATTTTAGGTGTTCTCCATTCCTGTCGTTCATAATCATACCACTTATGTTGTGTCAATTTTCCACCATATTGTTCTATTATAGGAATGGTTGGCCATTTTAAATCCTTTTTTATCCATCTTACGATTTTTGAAGTCAATCTAGTCCATAAATATTTGTGTATATTAGTAGAAATTATGTGTGAGTCTGGTAGATAGCCAATAAAATTCAACAAATTATCTTCATCAATATCATCAGGTATTTTAATCCAATATTCATCTACTGAGAACTCCCTCATCAAACGAATCGGATCAAAATCTAGTTGAATAACTGATTGCTTATGTAGATGAGTTAATACTGCTCGATCTTCTTCAGAGAATCGAAAATTATCCTTTTCCGATGATTTTCTCGAAAGAAGATTATCAAAAGTGAAAGGTAGTATTAAGTCACAGTAAAGCTCAATTAACTTGTCTGGAGTACCATATTTCGAGTTTTGTCTATAATTCCAATTGGTGTAAAATCGAGGGGAAATGAAATAGTTTTGGTGAACATTCTGGTCAAATTCTTTTTTATTTTTTAGATCTTGAGTTATTTTATGCATTTCCTTTGAATTTAATTCCTGCCATCCTTTGCTAGCTTTGTATAAGGTTAAGGACCTAGAAACTTGAATATCTAATATTTTTTCTAAACTAATTATTTTAACTTTTCTTTTTTCCTCAGCTTGCCTTAGAAAAGTTTCCATTGGTTTCAGCATTCTAGTAGGAATAAATAAAATCCCATAATAGTTATTGAAGTTCAATTCACGATATACAGTAGAACTTGCCAAAGTTGTATTATCTGGATCTTTAAATCCGAGAATTTCAGATATCTTGGTTGAATCACCGAGTTGTAAATTAAAAAATAAGCGATCTAAGCCAAATGCATTTGGATAAGGACGTATAGTCCAATGAGCATTCAACAGAATGAACAATTTACGAAGATCTTGAGATCTTCCTCTTTTCTTTCTTTCATTGAATTGTATTTTTTTTCTTCTATTTTCAACAGCAGTCTTTAAGCGCTGTCGAGTGATATTTCTGAGGCCTGCCTTCGGGATTATATGGTATATAGCTTTTAATATCAGTAATTGGTCTTGAGTTAACGGTACTGTGAATTTATTGCAGGAATACTGGAGAACTTCCCAGTTCAGATTAGTTAATGGAGTTGTGTTTTTAATTAATTGAAAAAAACCCAGAGTTTTAGAATTACCACGTAAATGTTTGATTAAGTATTGGTTGAATTTATCTGCATGAAATCCTCCAGAGTTAAGAATACGATTTGCGCTGCTAATGTAGTCAATTGCAAACCATAGGTACGGCAATTCATAATATCTTTTGTGAATTCGGTAGTATTTATCTATGAATGCCTCTGATGATTCAGAAAAACGAATACGATTTTTTATTTTATCTACTTCATGAAATCTAAGAACATTCAGGAAATCATTCAATAAAATCTGATCTTTTTGTGGATAACTCGCTATATAATTTGGTAGAATTTCCAAGATTGTCAATATAAAACGTTTAAAACTATCACGAGTTCTTGACATCTCTCATCTCACCATATTGGGATAGTTCTTTATCTGTAGGAATTTCTCTGTTTTTGAATGACCGATTATTTCTTTTACTTATAAGTAATATAAATACTTCTTTCTATTTCAATTTGTTTCATTTAAGGCAATTTCTACTGAATAATTCTTCCTTTATAAATAGTATAAAAATAATAGAATTCTTCCTTTTGTCTTTTCTTTTGATCTAATTTGATTTTGAATATAAAAGCAACTTTCACAATAAGTAGTTGAAGGAAAAAATGAACGTCAATAATCGTATTCATCAAAAGATCCAGTTTATCAAAGATCCACTAGCCTGGGATTTAAAGAATTATGATTATCTGCTTTTTTCATTTTTTCTTCTGGCAATGATGGAATTGAGATGATTGAAAATGCTTAACTCTTACGAATCGATTGAAAGATCAAGAAAAAACAAGAAATTGTCCAAACTTTGTAAAATTAATTGTATCTACTCCCTACAAGCGAATGATATCAGCTTTTGTCTTAAGTTAAAGGAAGTGAATATTGCATGTCCAGTTTTTTGTCCTTTTTTCGTAGAAGGTGAATCTGAACACTATCAATATGCATTAGAGAAACAATTTGATGTTAACTGCCTTTATTGTACTCGTAAGAAATCCTCTTTACAGCATAATACTGAGGAACTAATATTTTATTGTACTCTGTATGAAAATCGCCAACCTTTTTGTAGTAGGTGTCATTTTGCTTCGTACTCACCTGATTTAACACATACTAATGAACGGATTGAGTTGACATAAAAATAAGAATTTTTCTTACTAGATCAATTTTGAAATATCGGATAAATTAGAAGAAAGTAACCTTATTATCTCACTAATCGCATGAGGGCTTTTTTAATTAAAATGTGGAAATTAAGCATGTCCTATCGTTAATTAATTAAATAATAATTATTAGTTTAAGTAGCATAAATCTTCTACTACAATTAATACAATTAATATAAACCTAATTAAGTCAAATGCAGTTGAATCTGAGCATTTCTGTCTGTTATCTGTATTTATTAGATACTGTTTTGTTTTTTCGGATAATCCATCATTTGAAGCTATAATTTTGATTGTATAAAGATTCGTTATCAACTTTTTTTATTGGCAAGAAGTGTCCCTAAAAAGATATATATTTAACCCTCTGTACTTAACTCCGAGAGGTGATTGATCTGATGGAGCAAAAAATGATTAAACAAAAATTATATTGGTTGATACTATTAATTTTCGTTATAAATCTCACAACTTCGATTAATTATTCCTTCGCGGAAGGGAAACAAAAAATTAATGATAAACGATTAGTGAAATCAGTGTTAGCAGTTTTTGATTGGGTTGAGGATTGTAGTGACATTTCTGACTGGACTGATGCCCGTGGGACGGATTTTGAAGTCAATGCTTTCCGTGGTTATCAGGAAGATTTAACTGATAGTTTAATTGCCTCTGCAGGAGTTTTTACTCCTGAAGTTGATTGGTGGAATCCCCCAGCTAGTAATACTACTCATCGTAGAGCCGCAGCTTACCGAGAATTACCTACTACTTGGGATGAAATACTAATTAATTCTACTATCAATTTTGATCCTACATCAGTATCGAATCCCTATACATTTCAGGGTGGTCTTTACCTCATTTTGACAAATTCTAATCATGAACAATTATTTGAACTAGAGATTAGTGATGGGGCTGCTTCATCTGGGAAACATGAGGCTTATCATCATGCTATGTATTTTACTTCTAGTGATCAACCCATTGAGCTTCTTCCCATAACACTAGCCGCTTCTCCCGTTATTACTAACGGTAAATTGTCTATTCATATTAAGGAGACCACAGTGGAGGTCTTTACACCTATTTCCAATGAATGGATCGATTTGGGGATTAGTCCCACTGTGGCTTTTCAAAGAGGCACTCCAAAATATGTAGTGTTATTTTGTTTTCAAAATAGACAATTGCTACAACCTCCTCCCACAGAACTCAATTGGGATTCCATAGAGGTTCAAACAAAACAGCAAACTGATAATGAAATACAAGTACCAACCCCTCCTCAAAATCTTCAAACCATTAGTGGAGATAATCAAGTAATATTAAGCTGGGAACCCCCATTGGATATTGGAAATTCGAGCATTACCGAATACAGAGTGTATCGATCGACTTATCCATCTCACTATACCTATATTGGAAAAACCAGTTCGTTAGGCTATATTGACACCTCTGCAAGCAATGGATTAACCTATTATTATGTTATTTCAGCTATTAATATTGCTGGTGAAAGTGATTTTTCAAACGCGGAATCCGTAGTCCCTGGGATTACTTCTATTACGACAATAACCCAACCTTCTTCAATAACTCCCGGATTTTCAATTATTTGGATAATAATTTCAGCTCTCCCTATTATACTTTTAAAGAGAAAAATTAAAAGAAGTAAATAGTGTCCATTTTTTGCATAAAGATCAATAGATCCGCTGTTTTTCTAATATATCAAACCTATTTATTACGAGGAAGGACTGTGAATAGAAATTTTGAAAAATTCTTTCTTTTTTTGTTAATCATCAACTATTTCTGAATTCTTAGGTTCTTTTAAACTAAATCTGATATGACCATATAGGTAACGGTAAATTGGTTCTTGAAACTCTTCTCATAAAAATTAGGGTTATATTAAAGACATTACGTAATAGGGGAGTGAGGTTAATACAAATGAAACCCCCTGCATCTGGTGGCGGCGGCCACAAATAAAAGTAAGACTAATTGGAGATTTTTTCTCCTCCTTCCCCTTTTTTTTGGGGGAAGAAAGCAGTTTTCCAAGTCATTTTAATAACAAAAGGGGTGTCTTCCACTTTAATTTTTCTACATCAAACCAGTTAAAGTCAAGATTTTGAGGATAATGTACAAGTGTAACTGGTATTACTCTCCAATTAAGATCAGTTGTTATCCAATGTACAATTTTAGGAGTTAAGCGAGTTAAAAGAGATATTGAATTCTCTGTGTAATAGATATCACTGTATGGAACTAAACATAAGAATCTTTTTAACAAGAAATCAGGGATAGTAGGTAAATTGATCCAATATAAATCTAGTGAATACTCATACACCAATCGCCATGGGACAAACCCGATAGCTACTACTTCATTATAAGATAACTGTTTTAATAGCCCTATTTCATTTCTAGAAAGAGCAGTGCGATGTTGATTTCCTGTATTCAGGGGTAAATCTGAATACGAATATTCATCTGGAATCTTGCAGTACAGTTCGATTATTTTTGCTGGAAGGGGGTGTTGATTATAAACCCAATTTCGATTGAATGAGGAAGTGAGAGAGAGTGCAGAATCCTCATTCTGTTTATTTGTAGGATGCTTTGACTTCAATAACGTTGTTAGTTGTCGTATTTTTGTAACACTTGGTTCAGTCCATCCAAAGTCAACTTTATAATGGGTTAATGAAGTACTTACACGTGTGGTTCTAATCCTGCTAAATTCTTTTAATGTAAGATATCCTTCTTTTTCATAATGATGAAAATAATTCTTTAAATGGTTTACCTGTAGTGTTGGTACTAATAATTTACCGATATAGGTTTTTGATGAGTTTCTAGCTCTATAAATATAACTCTGTGTTAGAACTGTATTTTTTTTATTCTGAAAATCGATAATATCTTCCAAAGAACTAGAGCTCTGGAGCTGAAACTGGATATACAATAGATCCAGACCAAAAGCTGGGGAATAAAAATGTAAAAACCAACGGCCATCTATCAATTTTAAGAATCTGTTAAGTTCAACAGAATTTTTTACTTTTTTAGGTAATTTCACCTGTTTGAGAATCGCTGCTTTTAATTTACGTGAATCAAGAGTGTATACTCCTGTTTCTAGGATAAAGGAAAATATTATTTCCAATATTTGAAGTTGATCCTCTGAAAGAGGATAGAGAAGTTTATTGCTTTCATATTGCAAATCCTCCCATGTGAGATCTGATAGAGATGCCCCTTTACGTAAAAGCTGGTATACTCCTGATGTAAAAGCGGTACCTCGTAAATGTTTCACTAGATATTCATAAAACTTTTTAGCATGAAAATCTGAATTATTTAATATCACGCGAGCATTTCTGAAATAAGTACCTAAAAACCAAAGAAAAGGAAGAATAAGATAATTTTGTCGAGATATAATATCCTGTCGGTATGTATCAAATTTGTCTGATAATTCTTCTCGTTTGAAATCTGCTTCTTCATAATGTGCAACAATTGATAAAAATTCTTTTAGTAATTTTTGCTCTTCAGGAGGATATGCTTCAATGTATTGTGGTAGTTGGTCAAGAATTGTTTTAATATACTTTTTCAGACTTTCATGCCGTTTGACCAACCCTTTTATCACCCGAAATTCAAAAATCCCTTGAAACCATAGCTACTGAAAAATAAACTAATCTAATATTTTGGTCTCCTTTCTGTTATAAAAGTCTTTAGATGTTTAAATATCGCTTTTAAAAGTGCTAGATTACTAACCCCCAAAATTCGTCTAGAAGACCAATTTTGTATATTTTCAGGTTTTTATAAAACTGCTTCAAGTTGATGTTTTTTTTTTGCATCACTAATCGCATGAGGGCGACCGTGTGGAAATTAAGCATGTCCTATCGTTAATTATAAATTAGTAGTTTAAGTAGCATAAATCTTCTAATACTATTAATATAAGTCAAATAAAGTTGAATCTGAGCATTTTTGATCTGTTGTCTGTTTTTATTAGATACTGGTTTTCAATTTTCAGAGATTGAATAGGGATACAGTTATTTTTTTCACTTTTAAGGTAAGTAATTTTCCAATACCTATTTCTTTTCATCGTGTAATATGTATGAATTCTTGGGTTTTTTTATACTAATTCTGAGGTTACCATATAGATAACGGTAGATTGGTTCTTGATATTCTCTAAAAGAAAATTTGGGTTGTATTAAAGGTGTTGCGAAATGGGGGAGTGAGGTTAATACAAATGATGCCCCCAGCAAACGGCGGAAACAGCGTAAAATAATTTTAGTAAAGTATGTACGAATGTACAGATTTTAAAAATACCATTACCTTTCAAATGCTTATTGAGTGTCTTCTGCACACTCAATGGGGTTTTTTTCCATGATTTTTCATTGAGGAACATCATTGAAGCACTAATTAACTCCTTTTTTAATGCAATATTCTTGGAATCCTCCATTGAAGCGTTTTTTTATTGAACCAATCAAATGAAAGGGGTTGGAATTGTTGTACACGTATAACTGAGTAAATATTCCATTTTAAATCCTTTTTCATCCATCTGACGATTTTTGAAGTAATTCTAGTCCAGAATTTTCGAAGAACTATTTCTCTATTCATTCTTATTCCCTCTGTATTTCTCTATGAATTCCATTGAATATCAAATCTTTTTCAAAATTCTAAAAATAGAAGTAATACTTCTAATCCAATAATTGTAAATTGGATTATTGATACTTTACTTAGAATAAGTGACTTGTACTAGGATAACCAGAAATATCCAATATTAGAATTAGATCTCCTTTTATTTTATCCCTTTAGTTCATTTTTCTATTATTTGCACTACTAGTACATGATATTGATTGGATGAAGAGTTTTTTGGTTCCTCTGGGAAGTTTGAAAGGAGAATTTATTGTAAATTAGTATCTTTCATCAGAGATTGAAGTATAGGAATCAATAATTGTGAGAAGATTTATCATTTTTTTTAAAATATTTGAATAATAACACAGGTAAAATGTTATCTAAAAGGAATAAAGATAAAGAAATCAGTATTTTTCAAAATGAGAATCAGAATGCAAAGTTATTTATTCGTAAAATGCTTTAATTCAAGCTACACGCTCGACCGTGATCGTAGGATGACCACTTTGTCCAGTACAAATCATTACATCTGGCTCTTCAGTCTTAAGAATTTCCCTGACTTTCGAATGAATTGAATGATAAACAAGAGGTACAAACAAAACTTAAATCACAAAAGTTTATATCTTATACATTATTATAGATGAGGGGTTTACGAATGGTAAATGATGATATAACTATTCTGGGCGGTAATGTTGCTGGATGTACAGCTGCAATTCTTTTAGCAGAACAAGGCTATGATATAACAATTTACGAGAAGAAAATTTGGGATAAACCCTGCGGAGGGCTCTTACCTAACGACTATGTTCGATGGTTAGAAAGTAAAGATGTGTTTTTTGATGATCGATATCAGGCTAAACGCTACTTACTAATGGTTAATTATCGTGTTTATGAGAAAACAATCGATAAACCACTTCAATCGGAATCGGGTCTTAGTCGTTTAGAGATTCAAGAAAAATTAATCAAACGTGTGAAAGAGTAAGGAGTTGGCGTCAAAACGGAAAA